>JAUHWE010000341.1 GCA_030424825.1 Verrucomicrobiia bacterium | reverse complement strand
CTGGCTTTCCCTCGATCCCGACACCGGCGTCCTCTCCGGAACCCCTGAAAACGGGGACGTCGGCGAGATCTCTGTCACCGTCACCGCATCCGACGGAGAAGCAACCGCTTCCGACACTTTCGCCCTAAAAGTCGAGAATACCAACGACGGGCCGGTAGTCGTGCCTTCCGGAAATAGAACACTTTGGGAGGAAAACTTCTCGGGATTGTCCGATGGGGCTACAAGCGACAGCGGATACACTTCATGGACCACCGACGACTCCAGCACTACGGTTTCTCCGACTCACGGAGTATCCAACGAAGCCTACGAATTTTCTAGGACCACTACCACCGCCAATGAGAATACCGCCCTTGTAAAACTTCAAACAGAAGCCATCTCTATTTCCGGCCGGTCAGACCTCGAACTCAGCTTCGATCTCAAGACGGATGGAGGAATGGAAGAAAGCGGTTCCTGGTTCGACTTGTTCCAAGTCGTTGCTATTGTCGACGGAGTTGAACACGAGATTCATCAGCAGAACGGAAATCATGCGGATGGAGACGGAGTGTTCCATACGATCTCACTCTCTAATATTCCCCAAGGCGATTCTCTCGTGCTTTCCTTCGAAGGAAAAACGACCGCCACAAACGAGACCTTCACATTGGACAACATTCGGGTCAGCGGGGACTCTGTCGGGTTACAGGATGAAATTATACTCGAAGATTCGCTATTCACTTTGGATCTATCGGAACGGTTTTCAGACGACGACGGCGACGCCCTCACATTTACGGCTACCCTGGAAAACGGTGATCCTTTGCCAAGCTGGCTCGACTTCGACGCCGATACAGGAATGATTACGGGCATTCCTCGCGATGAAGACGTAGGCAACTTTTCCGTTACGGTTACGGCTTCTGACGGTCAAGTCGATACGACGGAAACCTTCGCAATCACCGTTGAAGATTCAAACTTAGGCCCCGTCGCCAATGTCGATACGGCAGACGTTACCGAACCCAACACCGTTGAAATCGACGTCCTTGCGAATGACACAGACGCCAATGGAGACGCCTTGACGATTACCAGCGCTACCGTTCCTAGCGGTCAAGGAACCGTAAGCATCGTCGACAACAAACTCATTTACGATCCGGGCGACGATTTTTCCGATCTCGCGATGGACGACACTACCTCGGTTGAAATAACCTACACCGTTGATGACGGAGAAGGTAGCACATCCACTTCTACCGCCACGGTGACGGTGACGGGTGATGACAGTCTTATCGTAGACAATGACTCAAGCCATACGGTGACGGGTACTGACAATTCCAATACAATTGAGGGCAACGCCGGAAACGATACAATCTACGGAGAAGGCGGGGACGACACCATCATCGGAGGCGAAGGCGACGACAACCTCTACGGCGGCGAAGGCGACGACACCTTCCTCGTCTCAGAGGGAGACGGATGGGACCGGTTCGACGGCGGGGACGGCCACGACACCGTCGCCTCCGCAGACGGGGCCGACATACAGCTGGACGGGCACCTCACAACGTCAGACTCCATCGAGACCATCTCTTCCGGAGGGCACGAGGGCGTCAGGATCGTGGGCGACGCCTCCAGCCAGACCATCGACCTCTCAGGAACCGCCCTCGAAGGCATCGACACCGTAGACGGCGGGGCAGGTAACGACACCATTATAGGTTCGGCGGGTTCCGATGTGATCCTAGGTGGGGCAGGAAACGACAACATTAGTGGTGGCCCCGACTCACCCTCTGAGCCTCAAAATCTCATAATAAACGGCTCTTTTGAAGATGCGTCTAAAGGAACAAATACAGATTGGGGCCACAAAAGTAGTACGATAGACGGGTGGACCGACGCGAACGGAAAAAGCTTCGAAATGGTCAAGGATGGTTGGGAAGGTATGGCCGACGCTACCGACGGAGATTATTTCCTCGATATGTCTGAATCACCAGGTCAGATGGACATTAGCCAATCTGTGGCTGGAATCAAAGAGGGAGCGAATTACACCCTAACATTTGACGCAGGAGATCGTACTTCCGACTTGAGCAACTCGATGGATGTCTACTTCGGCGGCGTGCTTATTGCTACAGTTGATCCGCAACAATCCGACGTGTTTGAATCCTTCAGTTTTGACCTCGTGGGAGGCAGTGGGGATGGCACCAACACAATCAGATTCGTTGAAACTGGAACGAACGACAATGTCGGAATTTCTCTCGACAACATCCAACTAACTTCAGCGATATCAGATACGATCGATGGAGGGGAAGGAAACGACACCATCAACTCCGGAAACGGAGACGATACGATCATCGGTGGAAGTGGAAACGACACAATCAATGCAGGGGATGGCAACGACACTATTGATTCTACTGAAGGATCTGACGACGTAGACGCAGGTTCGGGCGACGACACTATCACTGTCGGAGAAAACTTTCTTTCTGGCGGAGAAATTGACGGCGGAGAGGGCGAGGATGCCTTAGTATTCGAAGGAGCCGACCTCGACATCGATCTTTCGACATTGGATGCAGGGGTGCTTCAGAATATTGAACACATCAACATCGACGGATCTGGAAGCAACAATCTAAGACTTTCTGCTGAGGATGTGCTCGATATTACGGATGGCGACAACAGACTCTTCATCGACGGAGACTCTGATGACTCCGTGGAAATCTCGGCCGACTATGCCAGCCAAGGCACAGAATCGGTAGATGGAGTGGACTATACGCACTACTACGACGCCGGAACCGACTCTCACCTGTACATCAACAACGACATTTCCGATCTAAACACTTTCTAAGCACCCGATTATTGCCACAAGCGGTATCAATTAATTTGGACCTCTCCAAATAGCCTTGAGTAAGGGGCACGGTTTCAATCATTTGGAACCATGCCTCTTACCATCAATGGATTCAAAGTTGCAAAGGAAGCGATTCAACAGGAAGTGCAACGCTTAGCTGAAGAAGTAAATCAGCAGTTTCCTTGGCTCGATCCGATTGCCAAGAAACTGCAGGCGGAAGACATGGCCAAAGATCGGATTATCGAACACCGCCTCCTCTTCGAGGAGTCTCGTAAACAAATCCAAGACCCCACTACAGACGAGGTTGAGTCCGAATTCAGGCAGATTGCTAAAAAGCACGGTGGCGAGAAGGGATTCCTCAAGAAGTTCAAAATAAGCCCTGGCGATTTGCCCAACGTCAAAAAGGAGATCGCAGACGATATGCGGTTTCAGCGCTACATCGATTCCCTAAACCAACAGGTACCCCCGGTTCCGGACGAGGAAGTTGCCGCCATTTTTCAGCACAACGAGCAAAATTATCGAGCGGCCGATCAATTCAAAGCATCCCACATCGTCTACCACACCAACAACGGCCAGGATCGCAACGAAGCGAAACGGAAAGCACAGGATGCCCTTACTCGACTGCAATCGGGCGAGCCGTTCGAGAAGATCGCCGACGAGGACTCGGATTGCCCCGGAAAGGGAGGAGACCTGGGTTGGTTCGCCGAGGGCTACATGGTTCAGGAATTTGAAGATGTTTTGAACAAGCTCGAAATAGGAGCGACGAGCAACGTTTTCGAGACGCCTTTCGGTTTTCACATTGCCAGACTTGATGACAAAAAGACCGGTGAGCTCCAATCCCTAGAGGTTGTGGGTCCCACGATTCGAAAGGAGCTTGAGAAGCAAAAACGAGATGCGTTTTTCCGAAACACCCTTTCCGCTCTAAGGAAAGCAGCTGATATTCAGCTAGTTTAAAAAAAGACGGTGGGCTCATAAAATTAATAGCCCTGATTGCAACTACTCAAGGAGGATGGTGTCATTCGTTGCAAAGAAACGGTAAACCGTATCGATGCTCGTCTTTGTAGAGGAGTGACCACGCACTCTCGATAGTTTAGCTGCCTTAGACTTATCAAAACTTGGAGTGGGATTATGCTGTATTTTTCTGGACTTAGAACGTCGACTTTTCTCTTAACGATATTCCTTGCACCTTTCATCTGTCTTGGGCAAAGGACGATCAACCACTCTCTTACGTTCCCTACCGATCTCCCCACCGGCAGCTACGATCTCGAGGTATTCGATAATTTCAACACCGTACTGGCGATCGCGAATCCTCCCGAGCAACTGAACTCTATGTATTTCGCAGAGAGGTCCGGCAGGATAATGGTGTACTCTGACCTCGAAAATCAAATACGTGAGCAGATACCTTTCCTCGTCATTCCATCGACCGTAACCACCGATAGCGAAAACGGATTGCTCGGCCTGGCTTTCCACCCTCAGTATCGGCAGAATGGTTACTTTTTCGTCTTCTACACGTCCCAACGAGAAAGTGGCGAACGAACGAATCGCGTTTCGCGTTTCCGCAGATCGCAATCGGATCCCTTTCTTGCCGATCCTGAATCCGAGGTAATTCTCTTTGATCAGGTGGATCAGGCAAGTAATCACAATGGGGGTGACATCCATTTCGGACCAGACGGATATTTGTACATTTCACTTGGCGATGAAGGAGCTGGGAATGACTCCTACAAAAACAGCCAGGTTATAAACGGCGATCTTTTCGCAGGAATCGCCCGAATCGATGTCGACAAGCTTCCCGGAAATATTGAGCCCACCGAACACCCTGACGTGCCAAGGGATGCCGAAGGGAAAGCCTACTACAGCATTCCTATGGACAACCCGCTTGTCTCTCAGTGGCAGGACGGTGATAGTGATCCGGAGTCCTATCTCCGACTAGAGTTCTACGCCATCGGTTTGCGGAATCCATGGAGGATGTCGTTCGACTCAGCAACCGGCGATTTGTGGGCGGGCGATGTGGGGCAAGGGGCACGAGAAGAAATCGACATCATTACCAAGGGGGGAAACTATGGGTGGGCGTTTCGAGAGGGATTCATCGGCGGCCCCCGATCACAAACGCCACCACAAGGATTTGAAACGGTAGTGGACCCCATTCATGACTACCCGAGAAGCCAAGGAACATCCGTCACTGGAGGAGTTGTCTATCGTGGGTCCCGCCTACCGGAACTGGAAGGCGCCTACATTTTCGGGGACTACGGAAGCAATCGAATCTGGGCGTTGTTTCCGGATCCAAATGGAGGCTCTCCTAACATCGAACAAATCACTTCCGTCTCCAACCCAGTCGCTTTCGCAACGGACCCCTCCAACGGCGATATTCTGATCTGCAGTTCATCCGGAACCATACGCCGACTTGTTCGCGGAAGCGGAGAAGAACCGGTATTCCCCGGGACGCTTACCGAAACGGGAGCCTTCAAGTCATTAAGCACGCTGGAGCCGGAGGATGGGATCATCGCGTATGAGCCCAATGTTTCGTTTTGGTCGGACCATGCGGCCAAACAACGCTGGGTCGCTGTGCCCGAAGGAACGGTTGCGTTTTCCGAGGACGATCCGTGGTCCTTCCCGACAGGAACCGTCTGGATAAAACATTTCGAGCTCGACCTTGAACGAGGCAATCCTCAATCCAGCGTTCGAATTGAAACCCGATTTCTGGTCAAAACCCCCACTAGCATTTACGGCCTCAGCTACCGGTGGAATGAAGCGCAAACCGAGGCCTATCTGGTTGCGAACGAGGGGGAAGACATTCTCTACCCTATTGAGGATGACGGAGAGCAAATCGAACAGAACTGGAGAATCCCCAGTCGACAAGAATGCCTTCAATGCCACACGGCCGTCGCGGGC
>JAUHWE010000340.1 GCA_030424825.1 Verrucomicrobiia bacterium | reverse complement strand
TTTTTGGCAGACTTCAAACCCGTCCATTCCCGGCATCATGATGTCCAGAAGGATGAGATCGGGCGAACCGGACTTGGCGAGCTCAAGGCCTTCCTGGCCGCTTTTCGCGGTCAAGACCCCAAGCCCCTCCCATTTGAGTTTCCGACTCAGGACTTGGATGTTAACGGGCTCATCATCGATTACGAGTATTGTGCGATCGGGCGATTGTTGCTCGGTCATAGTAAAAAGAGATGAGGGATTTGACGAGCTAAGCCAATCAAGCGTTTTGCAATTCGTACGCTTTAACGGTATTTTTCATTAATAGGGCGACCGTCATGGGACCCACGCCTCCGGGAACCGGAGTTATCTTCGATGCGAGGGGTGAAACCTCGCCAAAGTTGACGTCTCCCACCAGTTTGTATCCCTTTTTCTTAGAAGCGTCTTCGACTCGGTTAATCCCCACATCGATCACCACCGCGCCCTCTTTGACCATGTCTCCGGTCACCATTTCCGGTTTGCCAATTGCCGCTACGAGGACGTCGGCCTGGCGAGTGAGCTCTTTCAGGTTTTGCGTTCTGGAGTGGCAGACGGTGACGGTTGCATTCGCGTGCGGGCCTTTCTGCATCGCCAACAGGGAAAAAGTTTTTCCGACAATCAGACTGCGCCCCAATACCACGACGTGTTTCCCTTCGAGACGGATTCCTTCTCGTCGGCAGATTTCAATGATTCCGGCCGGTGTGCAGGAAACGAATCCGTTCGCATCCTCATGTACGACCCGGCCCGCATTGACGACATGGAAACCGTCGACGTCCTTGATTGGATCGATGCGATTGAATGCCGACTGCTCGTCCAGTTGCGGCGGCAAAGGAGATTGTATCAAAATTCCGTTTACCGAAGTATCTGCATTGAGCTCATCTATTTTGGCATAGAGCTCGTCTTGCGTGATGGTGTCATCGAAAGTAAAGAGCAGCGGACGAATTCCGATCTTATCGGCGGTTTGGTTTTTACTGCGAACGTAGGAAACAGATGCAGGATCTTCACCGACACGGATAAAGGCGATACAGGGTTTGGGTCCGTCTATCTGGGCGACTTTTGCAGTCAATTCCTCTACGATTTCGCGAGCGATTTGTTTGCCGTCGATCAATTTCATTTGAAAGCGATTAATTCCGATTTGGGTAGCCGAGGATGTTCTAGTCTTTCTTTTTCAGCATTTTTGCGCGTAGCACAACGGAGTCGATGTTCTCAAGATCGTCGATTGTCCCCCAAGCCGTTAGTCGCGTATTCACAAAGTTGTTGAAGGGCTCGGCTGGGGGCAGCTTTGAGTGGTCGATGAAGGCGATGATTTCATTGTCGCTATTGATCAGCTTGAATTTGTAGCCGGATCGATTCGATTCGAAGTTACTAGCGGAAACCAGAATGCCTTCCAGGGATTGGTTTGAGTCGTTTGCGAGCCTGGGTTCTTTAGGTTCTATGAGCCGCATGGAAGTTTGACTTGGACTCGGAGGAGGTGGGGGAGGGGCGGCGGAACCGTCCCGGATGTAGCCGAGCACAATCGTCTCCAAATTGATGTGACAGTAACGTGGGTCGATTGAGACGATCTCCGCTTTGTCCTGGTCCGTCGCGATTGCGAGGGTGTCGGCGTCAGGCGTTGGACTGAGCAGATAGCGAGATCCCGGCAGCGGCAGGAAGTTTTTCCCGATGTCCTGACTGTCTAGGTACACAAGAAATTCGCCTCGATAGTAGATCGGTCTCCATCCCGGGACGGGAGCAGTGCTCTTGGGCCATTCCGCGTTTACGGCCAACGAAAGGGAAGGCAGCTTTCCAATCAGTGTGGAATTGGGATCGGGACTTATCCGGACGTTGATTGATTCCTGAGCGAATGTAGAGTGTGTGCCTCCTAGGATCGCTAATAGAGCCAATGTGGGTAGGATGATGACGTTTTTCATAAAGGTTCCTCGTGTTTGAATAGCTTTTGGATCTCGTTTTTCTGTAGAATCATACCGACACCTTTAGGCATTCCTTTTATGCTGAAGGTCCCGATCTGATATCGTTTCAGCCGTTTGACGTCGTATCCAAGAACCATGAAAAGATTGCGGATCTCCCGCTTCTTCCCGTGATGCATCTGAACATCGATCTCCTTGGAAGCTTCGTTGCTCTGATTTCCGAGAAGCGTAGCTTTTTCTACTTTCATCCGCTCGCCCTCGTAGCTGATGCCCTTGACTAGCTTGGGGATGCTCTTCTTGGGAAACGGCTGCTTGAGAGAAACGTGGTAGCGTTTAACCACCAAGTTGGAAGGATGCATGAGTTGGTTGGCCAGGTCGCCGTCGTTGGTCAAAATGACGAGGCCTTCACTGTCCTTGTCGAGCCTCCCGGCGCAAAACAGTCGCAGGCTTTGGTAGTCTTTGGGAATGAGATCGAATACGGTTCGGTCGTTATGGGGATCGTCGTTGCTGCAAATGAATCCCTTGGGTTTGTTCAAAGCGAATACGATCTGGCCTTGTTTGCGATGACGGATCCGTTGTCCTTCGAATATCACTTCATCTACTCCGGGCTCGATCTTGTCTCCGATCTGGGCGATCTTGCCATTGACCATGATCGATCCATCGCGGATGAGGACTTCGGCTGCCCGTCGCGAGCAGACACCCATGTCAGCCAAATATTTCTGTAGGCGCAGCGAGTTAGTTGTAGTTGCCATTTGTGGAATCGCGCGATGCTGCGAAGTCGGCGGAGAGATGCAATGGTTTCCTTTATTAAAACGAGTTTGAATCTTGAGCCGAGTCGCTTGCCATTTTCGTAGAAATAAAGATGCTCCTAGGGAGTGAGAGCAAGCGGAAGCAGAGTTTATGCGAGTTTTTCGCTGAAAACTAACATTGCCTAAGCCGTTCGGGGCCTTTGGACTGTTCGCTTTGATTTTACTTAGCAGGTATTTAGCGTATTAGAGCGAATTCGAAATAGGAAAATATGAGTCTTACATTTGAAAACAAAGTCGCCCTGGTTACGGGCGCCGGTCGCGGAATCGGCCGGGCAATCGCGGAGGAGTTAGGGAAGGCGGGTGTGACCGTGATTTGCGTTTCCTATTCGGAATCGTCGTGCGGCGCGGCGGCCCAGGCGATCAATGACGCTGGCGGAAAAGCGATCGCTAAAGCGGTCGACGTGGCCGATTCGGCGGCAGTTGCGGCGGCGAGCGAAGAATTGCTGAACGAATACGAGAACATAGACATTCTCGTGAACAATGCCGGTATTACGAAGGACAACCTGCTTTTCCGCATGTCGGAAGACGATTGGACGAGCGTGATCAATACCAACCTGAACAGCTGCTTCTACTGGGTGAAAGGTCTGGCGCGTCCCATGACGCGAAAGCGCTGGGGTCGGATCATCAATATTTCCTCTGTATCCGGCATTATGGGTAATGCGGGCCAGACCAACTACGCGGCGGCCAAAGCGGGTATGATCGGGTTTACCAAGAGCCTGGCCAAAGAACTGGCGTCCCGCAGCATCACGGTGAATTGTGTCGCTCCAGGCTTTATCAAGACCGATATGACCTCCAAAATGGCAGAAGCGGCCTTGGATTTGGTGCTCCCCATGATCCCTCTCAAACGTATGGGAGAGTCCAGCGATATCGCGAATATGGTCGCCTATCTGGCTTCCGAGGAAGCGAATTATATCACAGGCCAAGTTTTTACCGTTGACGGCGGCATGGCTATGTGATGCCTCCTGAGTTTAATTTATTACTAATCTGTCTAGAAAATGGCCGACGAAAAAAGCATCGAACAAAGAGTCTCAGAAATCATCGTAAACCAGCTCAACGTTAACGAAGAGCAGATCACCCCGGAAGCCTCCTTCCTCGATGATCTTGGCGCCGATTCACTCGACACTGTTGAGTTGATTATGGCCTTTGAAGAAGAGTTTAAAGACGAGATCAAAGGTGAAATCCCAGAGTCTGACGCCGAAAAGCTTCAGACCGTCGGCGACGTAACCTCCTACATCAAAGAGAAAGCGGGAGCGTAACCCGTTTCCGTTTCCCCTAACATGGCGCTTGGATCTCCTTTCGGGCGCCCAACCCTTCGCGAGACGTACTTATGACTGAGCTGGCGGACAGCCAACGTGTAGTTATAACCGGTCTAGGAGCTATCACTCCGCTGGGACTGGATGTGAATACCTTTTATCAAGGGCTTCTCGACGGTAGGAACGGTATCAGCAGAGTCGAGTCGTTCGATACCGAGAAATTCACCTGTAAAATCGGGGGCGAAATCAAGGATTTCGATGCCACGAAATACATGGACCCGAAAGAGGCGCGTCGCAACGATCGCTTTGTCCATTTCGCATTCGCCGCTACCAAGGAAGCGGTCGCGGATGCGGGCCTGAACATGGATGAGGAAGATCCCGATCGGGTCGGCGTGTTCATCGGTTCGGGCATCGGTGGGATGGATACCATCGAAAAAAATTGCGTCAAGCTGATCGAAGGCGGACCGCGCAAAGTGTCCCCTTTCATGATTCCTGCTTTGATCTCTAATATGGCATCCGGCGTGGTAGGGATCGAGCTCGGGGCCATGGGGCCCAATTTTTCCATCGTAAGCGCTTGTGCCACGGGTGCCCATGCGATTGGCGAGTCACTGAAGACGCTCCGCCTCGGAGAAGCGGATGTGATGATCGCAGGAGGTAGCGAAGCCACGATTACCTCGCTGAGCTATGCGGGTTTTTGCTCGATGAAAGCGATGTCCACCAACAACGACGATCCCGAGCATGCGAGCCGGCCTTTCGATTCCAATCGGGATGGATTTGTCATGGGAGAAGGAGCGGGCGTTGTTGTTTTAGAAACCCTTGAGCATGCCAAGAAGCGGGGAGCGAAAATTCACTGTGAACTGGTGGGTTACGGCGCATCTTGCGATGCCAATCACATTACGGCGCCGCATCCGGAGGGGAAAGGCCTGATCGGAGCCATGAAGCGGGCGCTGCATTCGGCTCAGCTCAATACGGATGATGTGGACTACATCAACGCTCACGGAACGTCTACACCCTACAATGACAAGTTCGAGACCATGGCGGTTAAGACCCTATTTGGTGCCAGAGCGAAAACGCTGCCCATGAGTTCGACGAAGTCGATGACAGGCCACTTGTTAGGCGCGGCTGGAGGAGTCGAGAGCGTCGCCTGTGTACGCATGCTGGAGACCGGGACAATTGCTCCGACGATCAACTACCAGACACCGGATCCGGATTGCGATTTGGACTACGTTCCCAATGAGGCCCGTGATGCCAAGATCTCTGTAGCGATGAGCAACAGTCTGGGGTTTGGGGGGCAGAATGCTTCCTTGGTTTTCAAGGCTTACTAGCGATCTATTTGCTCTGATAGGAGCATTTTTTGAATTTAGAAAACGAATACCGTTCGATGGAAAAAACCTTCATTATTCTCAAACCTGATTGCATGGAAAAGGGCCTAGCGGGCCAGGTTCTGCAACGCTTCGAAAGCGAAGGCTTCACGATCGTCGCCACAAAAATGGTACGCCTAGAGTCGCCGATATTGAAGGAGCACTACGCCCACGTGGCGGATTTGCCTTTCTTTCCCGACATTGAGGGATTCATGAGCTCGCGTCCCGTGATCCTATTGGCTCTTCAAGGAGAGAACGTAATCCAGCGTGTTCGTGACCTTCTCGGCCCGACCGATTCTTCGAAGGCTCCCAAAGGAACGATCCGCGGAGATTT
>JAUHWE010000339.1 GCA_030424825.1 Verrucomicrobiia bacterium | reverse complement strand
TAGGATTGGGATGGTCGGGTTCCTGACCGGATTTCCGGTAGGGGGAGCTTTGAGTGCAGACCAATATGAGTCACTCGTTGCAGGTGAGGTGGTTTATCGGGACGTGGTGGTACGATCGAAGAACGCATCTTCGCTAATCGTTACGCACGCCGGTGGATTGGCTCAGATCCCATTTGAGAATCTCTCAAAAGAGATGCAGGAACGCTATGGGTACAGCGGGGAGAGTGACGAGGCGCGAAAAGCGGATCTGGAAAGAATCCGACGCCGGCAGATCATAGAATCGCAAAAGCGGATCGAGCAATTGCGTCAGGAAGAAGCAGTTGCCCGTTCCTCAAAGTTTTCCAAGGGGGCAGGGTTTGCCTTACAAAATTTTGGAGTTCCCCCAGAAATTGAGTTTGAAGTGGATCTTCGACCTCAGTTCAAGGAACTTGGAATCGGGATTCGCAATCAAGGTCGCCGCCCGAGCTGCGCCATCCACGCGGCGGTGGGTGCTCTGGAATTTCTAGAAGGCAGACGGCTGGGAAAGGCAGAGAATCTTTCTGAGTATTACCTTTACTGGGCTACCCTGAAAACGCTAGGGCGGTATGATCAGTCCGATAATTGGGAAGCTCACGAAGGCTCGGATTCGGACGCTGGGTTTCAGCTGAATGAGGTTTTTCAGGCCTTGCGTGCCTATGGAGTTCCGAACTCAGAAGAAGCGTCTGATCTAGGCTCGAACAGCGAAAACGGGGAGTTGGAAGCGCCTTCACAGGAGATTATTCAGAAAGCCCGCGTTCGTTCAGGTATCCGGGCGTTTGCCATACCAGGTAGGGAGAAAAACATCCTTTTGGGAAACATCGTGCACGCATTGAATGCGGGGGAACCGGTTGTGGTGGGAATGGGATGGCCCTTGTTCCGGGCAATACGGAAGACGGCCTACCTCGATAGTCAGACGCCCCGAGAAAATTATGGGCATGCCGTCACGCTCGTAGGCTATCGCAGCCCGACCCGGCGGCTTGAGGACATTACGTTCGTATTCAAAAATTCATGGGGTGTTCGATGGGGAGCTAGTGGGTATGGATACGTACGCTACAACTATATCGTAAAGCACTTGTATAGCGCCTTCGTAATGGAATCGAGCGAGTCCTAGCTTTCGGGAGATGTCTTCAGCCTCGGCCCGATGAGAGCCGATCTAGTTGGGTGTCGTAGATTTCTGTTTGGGTACTCCAATCGTATTTCACGACGGATTTAGACCCTCGAAACGGCTGCTTCCACTCCCCGCTGTTGATGAGCGCGACTGCCACCTCCAACGCCTCTTCTTCAGTATTGTAGTAGCACTGCGACCATTGAGAGGGTTCGAGGTGGTTGGGATAGGCGAGACGCTTGGGCAAAAGGGGATGGCATTCGCAATAGATGGACTCGACCACGCTTTGGCCGAAAAAGTCCTGGCTGGACGTAACCAGAGAAATGTTCCCTTCCCATAAAAAGCGTGCGTAGTCGGAAAAGAGAGGGGCCTTTCCGTAGTGAATCAATCGACTGCCCAACCGTTCTTTAGCTTCTTTGAAGTAGGGGGGCTCTTCTTTGAACCTTTCACCGAGCAAGGCCAGATCGAATTCGATTCCCCGCTCGACGAGTCCGTAAAGGATGCGAAAGAAGCCGATGGGGTTCTTGTCATATTCCCAGCGATGATTCCAGATGATGAGGGGTTTTTCCGAGTTTGCTCCTCGATGGGGGCAGCGATAAGCGTTAAACGCTTTCAAATCCATGCCCAGCCAAAGCGTGGATGCCTTGTCGCGAATTGCTGAAATTGTATCCAAATTTTGGAAATCAGGATATCGCTTTAGGAAATGGGGCAGAGCTTCGATAAATGAATTCCGGTGATAGTCGGAATTGAAAAACAATCGATCTGCAGCCAATGCACTGGAATAGTTGATAAATGCGTAGTGGAGGTTTCTGCCCTTCTTTGTGTCGCCATCTCTTGGGGACCATGGGTAAAGCAGCTGGTTTTCGTGAAAATATACTGCAACCGGGGTTGTTGCCGTTTCTGTCCGAAGACAGGACAGGAAGACGTTGAGGTCTAGCATGTCGCTTGCGAGGATCGCGTCGTAGCGAATTCCGTTGGCGCGGTATTTTTCAGCGAGAGTGATGGCCGCGCCGTGCATGCGCCATTTCCAGTGGCGTCCAGGCAGAGAAAGCAGGTCAATCTGATGCCTCGAGCGACCTGCGAATTCGGTAGCCCAGCGCTGGTGTGAACCGGTAAAGAAGGGCTCTACGAGACAAATTCTAAGTTGCCTGGGGGGTGCCTGGTTTGGGCTAGGCACTCTAGTTAGGCGAGCACCCACAACCCCCGTGGTGACAGCAGCTGTCTCCCGTGGCAGGAGCAGGAGCGCTTTTCGTACTGCCGCTCACGTTGAAGCCGTATCCGCCTGTAATGACACGTTTTACAGGCTTCCCGGTGGAAGGGTGGCGGGTCAGCGGTTCATCCTTCATACTTTGTTGATATTCAAATCGGACGGGCTCTTCGTTCTCGGAAAGGGGGATAGTCTCGTAGATGTAAGTTGCCATGCCCTAAAACTGTGAGATGAAAGGGATACGTCAATCTTCCGAAACGTAATTTCTTGCTAACAAATAGAAATCGGACTGCTTTGTCCGCAGATGTGGATAAGCGAAATGGCAAAGTGGATGGCGGCCCACCGCAATAGGATCGCGCAAGGAGTGGCCTTTGCTCTCACGGTCGTTTTCTATGTCGGCGCATTTCCCCCATTCGATTTTCCAGAAGCAGGTTTTGTCGTACTTATTCCCTTTTTGATTTGGCTACGCATGGGGCCTACTTTTAAGCAAGTTGCGTGGACCGGCCTTATCACGGGTTGGGTAACCTGGTTTATCCTAATCTTCTGGCTAAGGCACGTGACGTGGATGGGGCTTGGTCTACTTTCAGGTGTGGTAGGCGTTCACTTCATGCTTTGGGCGCTGGGAACGCTCTGGCTGAGTAGGCGGCTGCTGGGAAAGGGCCTTTGGGCGGGGCTTCCGTTTGCGATCGGAACATCCGCTTTGTGGGTGGTGCTCGAGCATGTCCGTGCTTGGGTGTTTACTGGGTTTCCGTGGCTGCCACTTTCAGCGAGTCAATGGAGTCGTCCCATAATGCTACAGAGTGCGGCGTTTTGGGGCGCTTGGGGAATTTCGTTTGGACTGGCCTTGCTCAATGCGGGAGTGGCTGCCTACATGCTTCGGATTGTCCGTTACTCAAGAACGCGAACGAAGACGTTTTGTCCGGAATTCTATTTGGCTCTGATTGTATTCGTCAGCATGACCTTCCTGCAGACGCGGCATATTTCAGGACAGGATAGAGAACCGCTTTTCAGGGCGGCGGCCATGCAGCCGGCGATCCCCCAAAATGAAAAATGGGATGCCTCCCGGAGCAAAGAGATACTGGATCAGATTGAAAAGAATACGCAGCTTCTTGCACCGATGAAGCCCGATGTTGTATTCTGGCCGGAAGCGACGTTGCCGTATCCGATCAAAGGGGATCCCGCGATGCAGGCATGGGTAGAACGTTTGGCCACAGAGATTAATGTTCCCATTTTCGCGGGGGCTTTGGTGGCGGAATCAGAGGAAGTCTGGCATAATGGGGTGTATTTGATTCGACCCGAGTGGGGGATGTATCCGGAATACTATGCGAAAAGGCACCTCGTTCCGTTTGGCGAGTACATCCCGTTGCGAAGCCTTTGGCCGTGGATTGAAAAAGTAGTGCCTATCGAAGGGGATCTGTATCCGGGTGACAGTGTCTCCCTTCTGCCCCTGTCCCTGCCAGGTCGAACCATTAGTATCGGAACGCTCATTTGCTATGAAGACGTTTTCCCGAGCTTGGCCCGAAAGTCTACTCTAGAGGGTGCGGGTATCCTGTTCGTTGCGACCAATAGCGCGTGGTACGGTCAAAGTGCGGCTTCCTTCCAACACATGGCCCATTCCGTCCTCCGGGCAGTCGAGAACCGAAGAGTGGTATTTCGGGTTGGGAATGATGGGTGGTCTGGATGGATTGACGAGTATGGCAATGTGCGCGACGAGCTATTGGACGAAGACGGGAAAATCTGGTTTTCAGGGGGCACTACCTGGAAGGTAGACCGCGACAAACGCTGGAAGGGCCGGGAGACATTCTACACACAGCACGGAGACTGGTTTATCTGCACTTGTTGGGGATTGCTCGCAGCGATTTTAGTATTCACTCGATATTACAAAGCCCCCCAAGAGGATTCCTAGTGGTGTGTCCGGCTAAAGCTGGATTATGCTTTAAACTTTGCTTTGTGAGCTGCGGCTACTTTGACGTATTTAAGGGCCCAGGACTTGATACCTGACTGTTCTTCTGGGGTGAGCGAACGAGCGATCTTTGCGGGAGAGCCAATTACAAGCGATCCTGGAGGTACGTTTGTCAAACTGGTAACAAGCGCGCCTGCGCCGACGATACTGTTTTTCCCGATTACGGCACCATCCATAATGGTCGAGCCCATGCCGATGAGGCATTCGTCCTCGATTTTGCAGGCGTGGATAATAGCGGCGTGACCGATGGTCACGTCGTTTCCGATTTCCACACCGTAGTCATCTGCAAGGTGCACAATGGTACCGTCTTGAATGTTGGAACGATCCCCGACCTCGATGGAGTTGATGTCACCCCTGAGTACGCAACCGGGCCAAACGCTGGCCTGTTCACCAAGTATTACGTTGCCGATCACGGTTGCTTCGTTGGCGACATAGGCGGTATCCGGAATAACAGGATCTCGGGAAAGATATCGTTCGAGTCGTTCTTCAGTGGTCATGGAAATCGGGTTTCAGTTCAGGGAAGGTTGAATCCAATTAAAGAATACGATTTATATTGTTGCTAAGAATGTTGTCGAGATCAACTTGTGCAATTCCTGAGTCCCTGAGGGAATCGATGTGTGTTCGGAAATCAGGGGTCGTTTGCGTTTTCGGGAAAGTGCGTAGGGGATAGTCAGTCCCAAATAGAATTCGATCACTCCCGATTTGGTCGATTGCGGTTTGGTAGATGTCTATTGGGTAAAGTAGGGGGACAGCCGCAGTGTCCAGGTAGACGTTTTTGAGCCCCTGTAGCTGCGGAAGTTTCATCATGCCTGCGAGGTGGGCAAAGATAAAAGTGGTATTCGAGTACCGTTTGGCGAGCTGGATTAATGAGTCGATGGGAGTTTCGATCTTGCCGGCATAGTCGTGACTGGTGGGATCGGTAACGTGGAAATTAACGGCAGCTCCGGCCTCGCCGGCCAGGGCGAGGGCTCGATCTAGGGTCTCGTTTTCGTACGAGTACCCTTGGGCAGGAGGATTGATTTCCCCAATTCCCTTGAATCCGTATTGGAATGCTTTCTCGAGAGAATCGATCGAAGTAGATCCCCCTTTTGCGTTAAACGGAGCGAACGCCACGAGACGATCGGGATGCTGGGTGATCCACTCTTTTTGCCAGGAAATATTTTCGTAGCAAGTATCCGGGTATTCCCAGTACCAGCCTAGAATAACGGCTCGTTCGACTTCCGCCGCGTCCATGTCAAAGAGCAATTGGTCCACAGACGCCCATCCCTGCAATGCGGGACCCGATTCAGGAGCGACGCAATGGCTCCAGTATCGCTCGTTTCTATTATTTGCCCAAATGACCGGATTATCGTAGACGCTGGGTGGATACAAATGAATATGGGCGTCAATC
>JAUHWE010000338.1 GCA_030424825.1 Verrucomicrobiia bacterium | reverse complement strand
AGCCAGTTCACCCGCCTTTCTGATCACAAGAAGCATGTCCTCGATCTCTTCCAATGGATCCTTTTTCGGATCTTTGGTAAACCATTTTGGCGGCAAGTGGTCAGCGGAGATTCCTTGTTGCGCCACTCCATCGAAACGTGCAGTGAGTCGTAGGAATACGTGTGGCAAGTGTGTCATCGTTGCGATGCCGTATTTGAAAGGCATGCGAGTGTTGATATCGTGCCGTTCGAGATCGACTGATTCGAGTTGGATAACCATTTGCAATTAGGCTCCGTGTTTATTGAGTTGCTTTCAAGAGGAATTAAGCTCTGAAAAACGCCGCACTAAAGGAGAGCTTATCCATTCTAATTGAACTATTAGACACTCACTTGGATTCTCCGTTTTGGAGTGAGTAACCCGTTGACACTTGAATTAAGGGACTGTTAGGGATCTTCTATACTATGCGGCATAGGGTAATCTTTACGCTCCGATCTCCTCACTCTCCTTTACGGAGAAGAACGTCTATTTATCGGGAAAGGAGGGCGCTGTTGTGGAGCGAGTAGTTCTCGGCCAAAGTGAGTTGTCGGTTTCTCCGGTCGCTTTTGGAACCTGGCAGCTGAGCCCGAGGTTTTGGGGCGAGCAGTCGAAGAGCGATGCGATAGCTGCGATGAAGACCGCGTTTGATCGCGGTATCAATTTCTTCGACACAGCTGAAGCGTATGGCGATGGCCACGCGGAGACGGTGCTGGGAGAAGCCATCCAGGAACTTCCAAGAGATGAACTCGTTATCGCAACCAAAGTATTTAATCACTTCAATCCAGATGGTTCTCGCTACCCTGACTTGTCTCCCGAGCATATAGCCGAGCGATGTGAATTGTCGTTAAAGCGTCTGGGGATTGAGACGATCGATCTCTATTTCCTGCATTTGTTTGATCCGTTGACTCCGTTTGCTGACATCGCAGGAGCCTTGGAAAAACTGAAGGAGCAGGGAAAGGTTAGAAATTTCGCTTTAAGCAATCATTCGGTAGAGCAATGCCGTGCCCAGCGACAGTTTGCGCCCTACACGGTGGTGCAGCCTTCCTTCAGTCTGGTAAATCCTGCGGGAGAGGCGGACCTGCTTCCTTACTGCCAGTCGGAAAACATCGGCGTGATGATCTACTCTCCCATGCACAAAGGGCTATTGACGGGAAAATACACGGGCGAGGAGACGTTTACCGACTTCCGGCAAAATGATCCTGACTTCAAGGGAGAGCGATTCAAAGAGCTTTGCGCAAAAGTACAAAGTCTGAAGCCGATTGCCGATCGCTATGGGCTCACGATCTACCAGTTGGTTTTGGCAGCCACGCTCATGCATCCGTCTATTCAAGTCGCCATTTGCGGGATCAAAACGCCCTCGCAAATCGAAGAGGCTACGGGAGTTTTCGGCAAACGTCTGTCGCGGGAAGACTACTTCGCGGTTCGCAATACCGTGGGACCGGGCAGTCCTAAGCCGCCAGATGCCAGTGGCTCACGGAAATAGTCCGGTTGAAGTGTTCCTCCTCGAAATCCTGTTGTCGAGACTTGCCAGCGGTTGTTCAGGGGTCCAGTTTTACAAGCAATGAAAGCAGCGAACTATCGAGGGGCTAAGCAAATCGGGATCGGTGAGAGTGTGGCGATTCCTCCCGGACCGGGCGAAGTCCGATTGAGCGTAGCATACTGTGGTATTTGTGGAACGGATATGCATATTTATCATGGCCACATGGACCAGCGTGTCAGTCTTCCTCAGACAATAGGGCACGAAGTGTCCGCCGTAGTTTCGGAGTTGGGTGATGGCGTCGAGACGGTACAGGTAGGTGACAAGGTTGCGGTGCGGCCATTGATGTTCGGCGAGGCGGTCTCCTTTGATAAAGGCCACGCCCATGTCGGCAAGAATTTGAAATTTATTGGAATAGATCTTCCGGGTGGAATGCAGTCTTCCTGGACGGTGCCCGCCTATACGCTGCACAAGTTGCCGGAAGGCATGCCTTTGAGCCATGGAGCGCTAGTCGAACCAGCCGCAGTGGCGGTTCATGATGTGCGGCTTGGGAAGGTGCGCGCCGGAGAAACTTGCGTTGTGATCGGAGGAGGGCCAATCGGGTTGCTCATTGCCCTGGTTGCGAAAGTCAAAGGGGCTCGCGTGGTTCTGTCGGAAGTGAATGAATCTCGTTTGGAATTCGCGACTAAGCTCGGGATCGAAGGGGTGAATCCAATGCGTCAGAACGTGGTGGAGAAAGTCAGCGAACTTACGGATGGAGCCATGGCGGATTGCGTATTCGAAGTTTCAGGATCCGCGCCGGGAGCTGAGATCATGACCGAACTGCCAAACGTTCGAGGGAGAATCGTCATGGTCGCCATCCATCCCGAACCGCGTCCCGTGAATCTATTCAAATTCTTCTGGTCGGAGATTCAATTGATCGGAGTGCGATTGTATGAAGAGTGCGACTTTGACGAAGCGATTGAGTTGATGGGAGAAGGAAAGCTTCCTCTCGACCAGCTCATAACGGAGATCGCCCCTATCGAAGCGGTGCAAGCAACTTTCGAGAAAATAGATGCGAACCCCGATGGGATCAAGTATCTGATCCAGTGTGGATGAATTAATTAGTCGGTCAATCGGATCGAGACGAATTGTATATGAAAACCTTGGACATGTTCAACCTTGAAGGAAAAACGGCTCTGGTCACTGGCTGCAAGCGCGGTATCGGGAGATCGATCGCCATTGGCCTAGCGGAAGCGGGTGCCAATATCGTAGGTGTGTCGGCAACTCTGGAGCATTCCGGGAGTGAAGTGGAAAGAGAGGTTGTCGCGCTTGGGCGCTCGTTTTCTGGATACAGCTGCGACTTCGCGGATCGGGGCGCACTCTACAAGTTGATTGACGAAATTAACTCCCATCACAAAACGATCGACATACTCGTCAACAACGCCGGAACCATTTTGCGCAAACCCGCTGCGGAGCATCCGGATGAGTATTGGGACAAGGTGATCGAGGTGAACTTGAACGCCCAGTTTGTTCTGAGCCGGGAGATCGCCAAAGGGATGTTGGAACGCGGTTCGGGAAAGATAATTTTCACCGCGTCGCTTTTGACGTTCCAAGGAGGAATAACGGTCCCTGGGTACGCAGCCAGCAAAGGAGGGGTGGGGCAGCTCACGATGGCGTTGGCGAATGAATGGGCCTCCCGGGGAATCAACGTAAATGCGATCGCTCCCGGCTATATTTCAACCGACAATACCGAGGCCTTGCGAAATGATCCGGAACGCAGCGCGTCGATCCTTTCGCGTATTCCGGCAGGGAGATGGGGCCAGGCAGACGACTTCAAAGGTCCCGCGGTCTTTTTAGCCTCTCAGGCATCCGACTATATGCATGGGACGACCATGCTAGTCGACGGAGGTTGGATGGGTCGGTAGTTCCGGTGATCTAGAAGGTGTAGGCGGGCGGCAACGTAGTCTTGGACCCGTTGTGTTTGTATCGGGCAATAATCTCTATCGCGAAGGCGTCTTAGTTCGTTGACTCGCTAGACTTAGATACGTAGGTTTTCCGATTATGAAGAGCCCTAATACTCCAAATCGTCGTCAATTTCTTGCTGCCTCGGCCTCAACCGGCGCCGGCCTCCTGTTTCTGCCAAGCGGTTCGCTTTTTGGCCAGAATCGTCCCGGCAATCGATTGAACATCGCACTCATAGGCTGCTGGGGCCGGGCCACGGCCCATTTCCCAATGCTGGAGAAGGAAAACGTGGTCGCGCTCTGCGATGTCAATTCCAAGGCTCTAGCCGCCGCCGCCCAGAAGTTCCCCAAGGCAAAGCAGTACAAAGACTGGCGCAAATGTCTGGACCAGAAAGATTTGGATGCCGTTGTCTGTTGCACACCCGACCATCACCACGCGTTTATTTCGATTTGGGCAATGAATCGCGGGCTGCATGTGTACGGCGAAAAGCCATTGGCCAATAGTGTCGAAGAAGCGCGTCTGGTTCGTGAGACCTATTTGAAGAATCGGAACAAGGTTGCGACACAATGTGGGACCCAGCGCCATTTTGATCCAAACTTTGCCTACATCCGTGAACTCATCCACGAGGGGGCGATTGGCGAGCTGCAGGATGTGCACGCTTGGGGCGATCGCTATCACAATAAAAAAGGATACCCGGCGGCAACCGGATCGGCTCCCGATTACATCGACTGGGATCTCTGGGTCGGGCCTTCTCCGATGCATTCGTTCAGTGAGGACTACTTCATCGCGTTGAATTGGCGCACCGGCGAAAAGACGCATTCCTATTTTGAGTCTGACCCAACGAAGTGGCCGAGGGGGTCGAATTGCCTTTCATGGAACATGTATCGCGATTTTGGCAACTGGCAGATTGGGGACATGGGTAGCCATACGATGGACTTGGCATTCAATCCACTTGATGCTGACTACCCGATTTCAGCTCAGGCGGAAGGAGAGCCCTACAATCCAGAAGTGGCGCCATCCCGCATGAGTTCAAGTTGCATCAATCCCGCCAATGACTGGCGCGGGAAGATTCGGGTGTCCTGGCACCAAGGCGGAAATATGCCCAAGTCGCCCCTCAGTTATGTCGACGTGAGCAAGATCGGACACGGGGCGCTTTTCAAAGGAACGAAGGGATTCATTGTGGCGGATTTCAAGACCCGGACGGTCATTCCTTACGGAAAATCCGCAGACCTGTCCTATTACGATTCGAGCAAAATACAGGTTCCGGAAAGAACCGTCGCCAATTTCGGGGAAGAATGGACTAACGCCTGCAAGACGGACCTCAAGACTTCCTGTAACTTCGATTATTCGGGCGTCCTGATCGAGCAGCTCCTTCTCGGGGCGGTGGCCTACGACGTCGGCGAAAAACTCGATTACAACGCGAAGAAAATGGAAGTGACCAATAGTCCCAAAGCAAACCGTCTCTTGCGAAAGGATTACCGCAAGGGCTGGGCGCTCAACGGCTAGTTGGATCGCCTTGTTTCTAAGGTTTTCTGGGTGAGATCCCCCGTGCTCGATTCTCGGACCTTCCCGGTTCTTTTTAGTGCCGGGTTCTTGCCGCACTACTCGGGACTTCGTCTACCAGCTAGCACCAAGCGAAATCGGCCGTGCCATCCGTAGCCCTCTGTGGTGTGGGCAGCCCATCCGTCGCTCTTCGAGCTGTGGAGGGTATCCTTCGCCTACACTACGTTGCGACGAAGGATGGTGCCCAGGGGGGGACTCGAACCCCCACACCTCGCGGCACATGAACCTGAATCATGCGTGTCTACCAATTCCACCACCTGGGCATTCGGGATGAAGGGAGGGGAAAGAAGCCGATTTTGGCCTGGCGGGCAAGTAAAAATCTAGGTCTTTAAACGGGCGAGAATAAATTCAGCTTGCAGGGTGGGATGGGGTTTAGCTAGGAGGCTTTAAGTTCCGTGGTCGAGTACGCAGCGCTATCTTGGCTTTTTACACTTGGCGGCTGTGGCAAAGTCTCCACAGTGGGGAGTTAACCAATGCTCCTTGACGTCGAAGATCTCAAAGTATCGTTTCATTCCCGCGATGGAGTGAATGAGGCGGTCAAAGGCATTTCCTTTCAGCTAGACGAGGGCAAGACTTTGGCGATAGTGGGAGAGAGCGGGAGCGGCAAAAGCGTGACTTCGATGGCCCTGACCAAGCTCCTGCCACCCGAACCGCTTTGCCGGGTCTCAGGAAAGGCCTTGCTCGATGGCCGGAATTTGTTGGATCTGGGC
>JAUHWE010000337.1 GCA_030424825.1 Verrucomicrobiia bacterium | reverse complement strand
TCCCGAAAATGCAAACCGGCTCAGTTATGATAAGATACTGGCCAGAGTGGAGAATCAGTTCCCGAATAGGCTCTCGATAAGCATTCATATTCCTAAAAATCAGGCTGAAGACGCTCCCGTAACGCCGCTATACGTAGACGTCATGGAACCCGCTCTTTTCAGTACCATGGGGTATGTCCCACTGCAACTGGATCCATTTTCAGGCGAGATTCTTAAAATGGTCCGTCACGAGGATCGCAGTCCCGGGTTGAGAGCAAGGCTCTGGGTACGTTTTCTCCATACCGGAGAAGCCTTCGGGTTCCTCGGAAAAGTCATCGCCTCGTTGGCGACGGTTGGATCGTTATTTCTTGTCTACACCGGCTTTGCCCTCAGCTACCGCCGCTTCTTCGGAAGCCGCCATCGGTGAGTGATTAGCGACTTCCGTTCAAGTTCGACTGCCTTAGATTTTGATCTCCCGCTTGTGGGCGATGGATGCCTCGCTACCTTCGATGATCTTCTGGGCCGTAATCGCGTCGTCGATAGTGGAAAGCGGAGTGGCGCCTTTTTGGATGCATTCCTCTACGAAGTGCCGAACTTCCTCGCGAATGTGCCATTCGTAGACGGAAAAAGTGTGGGAGTGGACGACTCCGGGTTTATTCTCGATCCAGTCACGGTAGCTGAATCGAGTGGCGCCATCGGTACCGATGACTTTGACCGAGAATGTCCAGGGCTCACTGGAGTGATCGTCTGCGGCGAAGTCGGCGCAGAAATGGGCGAGGGCGCCTGACTTGAGCTGCAAGTTTACCAAGGCGAGGTCTTCTCCTTGAAACTCCTTATAATGAATGATCGATTTCATGGCCGACACCGCAGTTGGGGAATGAGCCGTACCCGCTAGATAAAGAAGGATGTAGCTGTGGTGGGTGAGAATGTGCCGGATGACGCCCGGATAGCGGCGAGCGACCTCCTCGGGATGGTTGATGTGGTAGTGAATGTAGATTGCGACCAGCTTTCCGAGTTTACCCGATTCGAGGAGCTCTTTCGAGCGATGGAGAGAGGGTTCATGGATGTAATTGTGGCCCGGGCACAGAATCACTTTGTTTTTAGCGGCACAGGTTTTAAGCGTTTCCAATTCTTCGATACTAGGGGCGACGGGCTTTTCGATGAGCACATGCTTGCCCGCGTTCATGGCAAGCGTTGCGTATTGCGTGTGGCTCTCAAGATTAGTCAATATGAAAACAGCGTCCACTTCATTGTCGGCCACCAATGCTTCGGCTGATTGGTAGACGCGACAATCGTACAATTTTGATTTCTCCTCATTCAAGTCTGAGTCTATGGACCAAAGGCCAACAAGGGTGGCAGAAGGACAATATTGAATAGCTTCGGCATGGAGGAGGGAGATGTCTCCAGCTCCAATGAATGCGATCTTGGTCGTGGGCATTGTTGGGTATTAGATTGTGTCGTCGAATTCTCGAAGGCAGCAAGTTCATGTAGCTCACTCGCTTCAGCGTGAGTCAATCTCGAAATGGAGCTCACGCTTGAAGCGAGTGAGCTGCTTTTCAAAAATGCTGAAGCGCAGATTTATTTTCGCGACCATGTGTATTTATTGGAATTAAACTCGTAGGCGGACTTAGTCGGAACTTCTATCGCGTAGTTTTTTGGAAGCCAGGGTTTGAAGTTCTTTGTGAGCTCTCGATGTGAAGTTGATAGATTTGTCCATTCGTTAGGGTCGCTTATGAGATCATAGAGTTCCTCTCCCTCGTTTCCCTCCGCGTAGCGAATGTAGCGCCAGTCTTTGGTTCGAATCGCCGTGTTGCCTTTCAAATAGTCGATGATTGCGGGATTTTGCCATTGAGCGTTTGGATTTTCTAGCAAGGGGCCGATGTCGACTCCGTCCAAGCCGAGTGGAACCGCAAGTCCACACAATCGGGTGAGGGTGGGATAGAGGCAGGTGAGATCCACTGGACTATTAGTACGGGAGCCCGCCTGGGTCACGCCAGGAACCACCATGATAAAAGGTACATGGGTGGAACGTTCCCAAAGCGTGTTCTTGGCGAAATGATCCTTCTCACCGAAGGCATATCCATGGTCCGACCAAAGAACGATGATTGTGTTATCGCGATAGTTACTTTGATCAAAGGAGTTCATTAGCCTTCCAATCATCGTATCCGCATGTGCGATACTCGCTAAGTACGACTGTACGCAGTGTTGCAAGTCGTCATATTCTTCAATCATCCGAAGGTCATTGCGGCGATATTCGGCCATTTTTTGACCTCCAAGTGGTATGTCATCCAAATCGCCCGGCTGATTGATCGGTACCTCGACTTGATTTTTCGGAAGGGCGTCGAAATATTTTTTTGGAGCGTAGAAGGGAAGGTGAGGCTGGAAAAGTCCGACAGCTAGGAAGAAGGGCTTTTCGTGTTTTCGTTCCAGAAAATCGCTGGCCCATTTGATTGTGAAGGCGTCGCCCATTTCCTCGTCTTCGACGTCCATTGGCCCCCAGTCGAGGGAATCGCTCGGATGTCGTGGCATGGTGGTCAGAAAGCGCCGTTCTTCGTTGCGTTCCTTAAAGTAGTCTACGATCAGATCTTTGTCCTGTACCAGCTGATGATACTCATCCCACTGGTCTGGTGGGTTGAAGCCATCGGTGTGATGGTGAACTTTTCCGCCGCCTGCGACATAGTAGCCGTTGTTTTTGAAGTAGTGGGGCAAGGTGATTAATTCTGGATACGCAGGACGCCACCAGTGGCCATTGCTGTACAAGCCCGTCGTTGAAGCCCGTTTTCCAGTTAGTATGGCAGCACGGCTGGGAGCGCATTTAGGACTAGGCGCATGGGCGTTGGCAAAGAGTAGGCCCCGAGAAGCCAATGCATCAATATGAGGAGTGGAAACGCGGTCCGAGCCAAGGCAACCCACCCAGTCGTTCATGTCATCCACAGCTCTGCGACCCGAATGGTAAAACGCAAATTGGAAGAATAAGGAACGCTTTGAGGAATTTCATTTATTTGAGGGTAGGGCGACGACCTCCGGGCGTGCCGCATAGGCTAGATCTTCTTAACACGGCCCGACGGGGACGTCGTTGCCCTACCTGAATTGATTTATGGAAAACTGGGCGAAGGCGATGTCCTTATCTTTTTCATACAACAAGCCGATGGACTGGTCCGGGAGCTTAGCCAGGGAGGAGTAGGCGGAAGGCCCATCGTATATGCGGCATTCTTTGATCCAGGTTTTGCCATCGTCATAACTGAGTTTAACGGTCATTTGCTCACGGGGGCCTCGCTCAAGGCTGACGGGTGGATTCGGGTTGGAGAATAGAATGCGATTCTCGTCATAGCGGATGATGCTGGCTTGGCAAATGGGGTCACCGAGCGCGTCATCGAATACGGGGTCGGTCCAACTTTTTCCTCCGTCACTGCTGTAGGCGATGGAGCGATAGCCGGTGTAAGGGCGCTTGGTCCCTGCGATTCCTTGCGATCGCATATTCATCATTAGTCGCCCGTCGGACAGCTCAACAACTTGGCTCTCGTTTACGGTGGGTTTGATGATTGCGCTGACCTGCCAAGTTTCTCCTCCGTCGTCGCTATAAAGAGTATGGGCCCCGAAATAGCCCTCTGCGGTATGGTTGGCGGGGATGACTAGCCGGCCTTGGTGTGGGCTTTTTTGTAGTTGAATCCCAATGCCGGGTCCTGTGGCGTACCACCACCATGAGGGATCTTTTACCTTTGATGTGATCTCTTTGGGTTCCGACCAGGTGAGTCCATCGTCGTCAGAATGAGTTTGATAAACCCGCCGCGTATCCACGCTGGTGCCCGCATGCAAATCCCTGCCGTGGTCGGTGGCAAGGTTCCAGCAGACAATGTTGATGATTCGTCCGGTTCGTTGGTCGACGACCGGGCAGGGGTTTCCCGCTGTGTGGTCGCCCGCATCCCAAACGACGAGAGGTCTAGACCAGGTCTTTCCTCCATCGGTAGATCGTTTGACCACGAGATCGATGTTGCCGCTGTCACCGCGGTGGTCCTTGCGTGCTTCGCAGAATGCGAGAAGCGATCCGCTTTTAGTGGTAATCAGGGAAGGGATGCGATAGTTGGAGTAACCTTCTTCACCGGACTTAAATATCACGGTTTCATTGATTTCCCCTTGGCTAATGGGACTGATGAAAAGGGTAAGCGCGATAGTGAGGGGTAAGGAAAGGTGCTTCATTTGAGGTAAGAACACAGTAAAACCTGCTTGGACTAAACCCATAAATCACTATGCAGTCTGTTTTTTATCCAATTTTGTCTCAATCGTGTCTATATATTTAGTAGATCGAATTAAATTTCTTATGCCCCCGTTCCCCCAAAGCTTTGCTGAGACCTCCCGACTAGGGCGATGTGTCATTTACATCCTGTGGATGTTCCCTGGCGCGGTCGTGGCCCAGACGGATTCTACCCATGACTTTGGGAGTCAGGTTTCCCCCCTGATAGAGTCCTATTGCGTGAATTGCCACGGAGACAAAAAGTCCAAGGGCGACTTGAATCTCGAAGCGGTCTTGCGAAGCGGTTCCGTTGCCGAAAATTTCAAAACGTGGGAAAAGGTGATCGACATGGTCGAGTACGAGGACATGCCGCCCATCGAGGAAGAGGATCAGCCTTCCGAAGCCGAGCGTTCGCGTTTCATTGCGACTATCAGCGAAACGCTTACTGACTACATTCAGCAAAATGCCGGTGATCCCGGGAAAGTGGCGCTCCGCCGTCTCACGAGCGCGGAGTATGCCTACACCATAGAGGACCTGACCGGTCTTGATTTGAATATGGAAAAGTCATTCGTTGGGGAAGCCGTCGGGGGAGAAGGATTTTCCAATGTGGGTGAGGTTCAATTTATGCAGGATTCGAGTCTTGAGCGCTACCTGGAAGCGGCCAAGACGGTGGCTTCTCATGCGATTATCGGAGCGGGTCCCTTGTCTTTCTATCAGGATCCGGGGAAGACGGGTCAGGAGCTTTCGGCGATCAATCGGATTCGCGGCATCTATGAGAAAAATGGTTTTCGAACCGGTGCGGGGGAAGGGGCCAAGGCCTACGGCACTAAAATGTACACTAAGGCGTTCTATGTCGCTTGGCGCTACCGACACCGCAGAGAGCGAGACGATGCAGGAATAACATTAGCGTCTCTTGCGGAAGAGAACGGAATTTCGGTCCGTTTTGCGGAACACATTTGGTCGGTACTCAATCAACGCGCTCCGAGTTTCCCGACGAGCAATATCGTTAGCGCGTGGAAGGCCCTGCCAGACCCTGGCGAGTCTGAGGTGGATATACGCCGGGAATGTGCCGCATTGTATGAGAAAATGCTCGGTTGGCAAACCACATTGGCGGCCAGTACACAAGACGACGAGGAGTATCCGGTGCTGACAACGGAACCCTTTCAGGCCAACCAATCTCATTCCTTTGCCGTGCGGATGAATCGCGCGCCCGAAGGAAGCGACTTGGAGTTTGAGATCCGTATCCAGGCAGCGGATAGCAGCGAAGCGGTTAAACCCGCCGTATTGTGGAAGAACGCCCGCATGCAAATCCTCCCTGCCCCGGGCGGGGAAACCTATGACAAACCCCTGCGAGAGCTGGTTACTGCGGAAACTGCAAACCGTTTAAAGTTTGGAGTGGGGAAGAATGTTGGCCCGAATGACTTTATTTCATTAGGCCAGCAACAGCTGACAATTCGGGTGAAAGAACCAGCGGAGATGGCCAGTATGCGGTGTATAGTTGA
>JAUHWE010000336.1 GCA_030424825.1 Verrucomicrobiia bacterium | reverse complement strand
ATCGTTGGATGTCCGTAGCAACTGAGATAATCGGCCCTCAGTTGATCAGGGGTTATAATAAGTAGATTAAGTGGTTTCAAATCGGATTGTAGTCTTCGTTGGCTGATAGCTAAGCGTGGCATTGACTGTCAATTCGCAGAGAGCTGAAACAGTAAAGTAAATTTCAATCATCCAGTAGATAAAGGAGCAATCAGTGTAATATATACTTAACTGTTTCAGTAAAATCCTTGCGCCAACCGTTTGACAAGGTGTTTCACTTGAATTTCTTAAGAGGAGTTTTTAACCCGCAAAGCGTACGGATGCGACTCGGAACCCCATTGTCCGAGTTTTTGTTCTTACGCCTTTTATATCCCTACAATGACCTTCTGTTGCCCGATCGATCTAGATATCCGAATTCGGTTACTGAAGGAAAATACGAACTAAAAACACTATATGAAACTACCAATACAAACTAAAACTTTAGCGATAGCTCTAGGGCTGTCTGCAGTGTTGGCGTCTTCCGCCATGGCCCAAGATGATGAAACCTATACCCTCTCGCCGTTTTCGGTAACCGCGACCGAAGGGTATACGGCAACGAATACGATTTCGGGAACAGGTTTGAATACACCTTTGATCAATGTACCCATGTCGATTAACGTTATCACGTCGGACTTTCTAGATGACAGTCTCATAGGCGATTTCGTGGAGGCCTTAGATTACAACACCTCTATTACTCAAACCACGCGCAATAATCTTGGGGATGCGCGCCCTTCGTCCTTTGCAATCCGTGGATTCCGCAATCGTAACCTACTAGTCGATGGAGTTCTAGGCGGACTTTATCTTCCGGTCCAGATGGTAGACCGTGTCGAAGTCGTCAAAGGTCCCAATACGCTATACGGTCAGTCGGACCCAGGAGGACTTGTCAACGTCGTTACTAAAACTCCACTTGCCCAGGAAGGGGGCCACATTACCGCCAAGGCCGGAACCAACGAATGGTATCAGTTGCGGTTGGACTACACGATTCGAGCCATGGACGACAAACTTGGTTTGCGGGTGTTGACGGATCATAAGGAGACCAATGGATGGAGATGGGTCGATGGCCAACGGACTAAATTCATGGGTATTTCAGGAAATTATAAATTGGCGGAGAATACCGATTTCGACTTTCTGACAGGTAAAAACGAAATCAGCGGATTCCCTACCCAGCGGGCAACGTGGTCCTTTGAGCGTATTCCAACGGACTTGAATGGAGACGGTGATATGGTTGACAATGTAGATGGTGTTGGGGAGGCGAACACTCGCTACAACAATACTTTTATTCCACCAGAGTATGTCACTTCGACTCGCGGAAATATATTCGAATCGGATAACGATTTCTTGTCGCTTGGTATTCGGCATCGCTTCAGCGAGCGGCATAATTTACAATACAAATACAACTTCAATGATTCCCACCAAGAGGTGTCGTTCCGAGAGTTCAATACCTTCGACCAGTTTGGCGAGTCCAATTCAAATATGACTATCAATGACAGCCGGGCAAGGGACGAAGTACATACGATCAATGATATCATCAGTTTCGATACAGGCGAAGTAAGGCACCAGCTACTACTAGGTGCACGAAAGTCCGAAGATATCAGAGGTGGAAGTGGATCGTATCGTCTGCGGGCTGTGGTCCCTACGGAAGAACCTCGGCTCAGACAGTTGGAAGCGGATTCAGGAAAAACTTTCCGTGATTTCCTGTACAAGGAAGACATCCGGAATGGAGTGCCAATATGGGAGGATGACGTGGCGAGCCCCGAAGAGCTCAGGACCTACGGATTGCGTGCCAACCAGAATGATCGTAGTTTCCAGAAAATTACAACGTTCTATGCTACGGACAATATCTTCTTTAATGATGGCAAATTCAACCTCCTATTAGGAGTGAGAAATACGGATGTCAAACAGCGTTCAGTTGCTTTGGGCGGCGCAGAAACGGATTCTCTTGAAGGAAGTGACACGAACTTTCAAATTGGTGCCGTCTATCGAATCAATCCGAACTTGAGTGTTTTCGGAAACCTGGCAGATGCCTTTGAGCCGCAAAACGCGACCGATCCGGATACTAATGAATTCATTGGCCCGCAAACGAGCGACGCAATTGAGCTCGGCCTCAAATTTGCTGGTCTTTATGATGGGAAGCTTAGTGGATCTATCGCTGCGTTTGAGATCAAGAAAGATAATGTTTCTCGTAGTGACTACAATCCAGTGACTTTCATGAGTGACCGAGCCATCACAAATGACAAAAGCACGGGTATCGAATTCGAGCTCTTCTATAATCCGACCAACAACTGGAATATCGTCGCGGCATACAGCTACATTGATGCGAAAGTAGTTGGTGAAGTGGCTACGGGCCTTCCCCTGGAGGGAGCAACGCCGCACCGTTTTACGCTTTTCAACAGCTATACGGTTCAAGAAGGTCCGTTGGAAGGCGCCCGTTTTGGTGGTGGCCTCGTTTGGGCGGATGGACCCATACCGCAATTTGGAAACATCGCTAATAGGTACGTAACTGAAGATGGATACGTCACATTCGACTTGTTCGCTCGATTCCCGGTAACTTTTGGTGAACGCGACTGGCAAATTGGAATCAATATCGACAACGCCACCGACGAGTTTTTCGTGCGTTCGCGCGCGGCGACCAACGAAGCCCGCCAGATCCTCTTCTCGCTTTCCACAGATTTGTAGTTATAGGTTTGTTTGAGTTATAGTTAAACAAGGGCCTCCTCCATTGACTTAATGGAGGGGGCTTTCTGTGCACAGGCGGTGAGCAAATGGTATTTTGATTTTTTCTGTCTAGCGCGGTTTTAAAGGTATGAGTTTTGCCGTGATTTCTAATGTAGAACTTGAACCCTATTGGATGCTTAGAGAGTGTCCAATAAGTCGATTTCACTAATTGATAGAAAGTATAGGTCGTGTCGTTGACCCGGCAATTGGGATGAATGTCGCCTCGGCGAGACGACCTACAAAATAATAGTCAGGAGAATATCTGCCCATATGGTGGTTCGATTGAGAATTAGTGGACACTTTCTAAGACTCCTTAAGAATATCCTGTTCGAATGAAGGAAGGTAGGGTAATGACCTTGCCTAGTGAAAATCTACTTTCTTGGTACGGGCACTTCGCAGGGGGTGCCGATTATTGGGTGTAGCTGTCCAACATGTACATCAGCGGATCCGCGTAATACTCGGTACCGTACCCATGTCCATGTTGAGATGGGAGATTTGAATATTCAAGTGGATGCGGCACCTGAATTTCGGATACAGGCACTTAGGCATTCGATCCCCAAAGTGGACATGGTCATTCTGACCCATGGTCACGCGGATCATATATTGGGGATGGATGACTTGAGGAGGTATTGCGACATGCGTGATGGCGAGGCCCTCCCGGTGTATACCAATGAGGAAGGGGAAGAACGCCTGCGTAGTATTTATGGATACGCGATTCGAGATCGACCTAAGGAGCACGGCTATCCCGCATTCCTGCCTAATCAAATGCCATCAATGCTCAACTTGTCTGACGGGGTTATACACTCGTTTAACCAGAGTCATGGAAATTTTAAATCGCTTGGACTCGTATTCATAGAACGCCGTACAAGCAAAAAAATCGCCTATTTTACCGATTGTGACTCCGTGAAAAAAAAGGCAATCGAGCGGGCAAAGGGTGCTGATGTTGCCGTTCTCGATGGACTTCGCTTCAAGGCGCATAAGTCGCACATGAGTGTTGAGCAAGCGATCGAGGTGGCCCAGGAGATCGGAGCGAAAAAGACCTATTTAATTCACATGACACATCACATTGACCATGCAGTTGCGGAAACGAAACTGCCGGAAAAGGTTCGTTTTGCCTATGACAATCTGGTGCTAAATTTGTAGAAGGTACTTTTGAGAAAAACACCTCGTCGGACATCTGCCCTACGTAGACTTCGCCGCTTTTTTCTTTAAATTGATCAGACTTTTCGTCCATGCCCTTCGTTAAGGCTTCTTCGCCGGTGAGTCCGTTTTCTACGGCGTACTTGCGCAGGTCGTCGGTGATTTTCATCGAGCAGAAGTTGGGGCCGCACATAGAGCAGAAGTGAGCCGTTTTCGCTCCTTATTTGGGGAAGTGTCTCGTCGTGATACTCTTGCACGGTGATTGGTTCGAGCGACAGATTGAATTGGTCTTTTGGGTTCAAGAATCGACCGAATTCTAGTCTCAGCCTGCTTCGGCAGACGCCCCATTGACGTAAGTGGAAACAATTGCGGGGACCCGAACTGCTTACAAACCGTTCGGGTTTGGAAATCGGAGGCCGATTTTTGTCAGCTTCTAAAACCGAGACCGCTCAGCAACTAGTTGACAGTGATTGGCACGACCACCTCGGAGTAACCCGGGATGGTGATGAAGAGGCTGCCTGAACCGGGAGATCCCCCTTGAACGGGAATGCTTGTAGAACGTTGGCCAGCTTCGATTCTTACAAAATCCATGATCACGCTATCCGGAATGTCGGTGTGAACATCGATCTGTAATCCGCCCGGAGGCGCCGCTTCGGGAATGGTAAAGACGAGCAAACTCGTTTGCCCTTGAGCGATTGTGGATGGTTGGAGCCGAACATTGACCCTCGAAGAGTCGATTCTGAGAGTTCCCGCGCTGATTTCACCACTGATGCCCATTACCTTTACGTCATAGCCGCGACCTTCAGGCAGGGAAGGGACGTAGAATGAAAGCGAAGTGGAGCTGTCGAATCGAGTGGCGGCGGGAGTGCCGCCGACCAGGATCTTATCGTCTTGGGTAAAGCCTCTGCCGAGAACCGCAACGCGTGTTCCTACAGGAGCCCGGTTGACTTCAAGTTCGACGGTATACCGGTTTTCGACCGAAAACCGATTCAGTTCGGTTACGATTTCCTTGGTCGTCGTTCCTTCCTCGGTTTTGCGTTCGTAGTGCACGAGCATGTAGTACGCGGCTTCGCTGCGACCGGAGGGCATCCGAAAATCGTACTCGAAAAGATTAGTGCTTCCCGGAGCGAGACTCATCGGATGGACCTTCCCGTCGATGACAATCTGCGGCCTCAAGCTCTCCTTGATCACGGCACTGTTCTTTACTCTGATCTGAGCCGTGATGGTGTAAACGTTCGAGGGATTCGCCTTCATCGTGGAAGGCGTCAGGTCGATGACGTTTATATTACAGCCTGCCATTATGAGTGCGAGTGGCACGAGCAGGCAAATAAGCCAGTTTCTCTGGGTGGACTTGGATGCGGAAGTATCCATGATATTGAGTCGGTAGACTAAATTAGGCCTTGAATTACAATAAAATAAGGAATGTCAGTTAAGGAAATAGTTCATGCAAGCTGACTTAAAGGCAACTGTTGAGGGGAAAAAAAACGAATTGAGTTCGGAGTTCCAGCCAAAATGGTGGGGGGAGACTCTGGGATTGTACGTTCACGTGCCGTTTTGCGCAACTGCGTGCGACTTTTGCAGCTTCTATCAGGTACAAAGTGACCGGGAGGGTATTAGGGCCTATCTAGACGGGATTCAGTCAGAAGCGAGCCTCCTGGAAGGCACGGGTCAAAAGATTGACACGTGCTTTTGGGGAGGAGGGACACCGGGGTTACTGAAGGCGAACGATTTACAGATTCTTTGCGAAACGGTGGCCCGTTTTTTTGGCCCACCGGTACGTGAATGGACGGTTGAGATGGCTCCCTCGACGGTAAAAGCGGACAAATTGAAGGTTCTCAAG
>JAUHWE010000335.1 GCA_030424825.1 Verrucomicrobiia bacterium | reverse complement strand
TGATCCAGTGTCGCGAATGGGTTCTGCGGAATGATGTCGAGGTCCTTGTACTTGCCGAGGAAGCTACCCGCATCATCACGGCTCATTCCCAAAGTGGTCTGGGTCAGGTCGTTGGTGCCGAAGCTGAAGAACTGAGCGGTCTTCGCGATCTCGGATGAAGTGACACAAGCGCGAGGCACTTCGAGCATCGTGCCAACGAGGTAGTCGATCTTGACGCCCTTGGCTTTCTGAACCTCGGCAGCGACGCGGTGAACGATTTCCACCTGATTGTCGAGCTCGTCCTTGAAGCCTACGAGAGGAATCATGATCTCTGGCTTCACCTTGATTTTCTTCTTCAGTTTGAGGACCTGAGCGGCTGCTTCGAAAACAGCGCGGGCCTGCATTTCAGTAATCTCCGGATAGGAAATTCCGAGGCGGCAACCACGATGACCCAGCATCGGGTTCTGCTCATGGAGAGCATGCACGCGATCGCTGATCACTTCAGGCGATACACCCAAGTGTTCTGCCAAGTCGCGACGAGAAGCGTCGTCGTGTGGCAGGAACTCATGCAATGGGGGATCGAGGAAACGGATTGTGACCGGGCGACCTTCCATTGCCTTGAAGAGACCGTTGAAGTCTTTGCGTTGGAAGGGGAGGAGCTTTTTGAGGGCTGCCTTGCGAGCCGCTTCTGAAGGAGCAAGAATCATCTCGCGCATGTACGAGATGCGATCCCCTTCGAAGAACATGTGTTCGGTGCGGCAAAGGCCGATGCCTTCCGCTCCCATTGCTACCGCTGCGGCGGATTGTTCAGGAGAGTCGGCGTTTGTGCGAACTCCCATCGTGCGGTACTTGTCAGACCACTTCATGATCTGGTCGAACATCTGGTAGGTGTAGCTATCCTTCGCCTTCATCTTGCCGGCGAGGACTTGAGATACTTCCGAAGGTGCGGTGGCGACGCTGCCAGCGAAAATTTCACCGGTCGTGCCGTCGATGGAGATCGAGTCGCCTTCCTTGAGAACCGTCTTGCCTGCCTTGAGTGTGCCAGAGGCGTAGTCGATGTGGATATCTGAAGCGCCACAGATACACACCTTACCCATTTGGCGGGCAACGAGTGCGGCGTGTGACGATACTCCACCACGTGAAGTGAGGATGCCATCTGAGGCGATCATGCCACGCAGATCTTCCGGAGAGGTTTCCTCGCGGCAGAGAACGACTGAGTTCCCCTTAGCGACTTCCTTCTCGGCGTCGGCTGCGTTGAATACGATTTTACCCGAAGCAGCACCTGGACCAGCCGGAAGGCCGGTTGCCATGAGCTTGGCTTTCTTAATGGCCTTGGTGTCAAAGATCGGAACCAGGAGGCTCGAGATCTGATCCGCAGGGATCTTGGTGACCGCAGTTTTCTGAGTCATCAACTTTTGCTTCGTCATCTCCACGGCGATACGGACCGCAGCGAGGCCGGTGCGCTTGCCGTTACGCGTCTGGAGCATGTAGAGCTTTCCGTCTTCGATTGTGAATTCGAAGTCCTGGACATCGCCGAAGTGCTTCTCGAGCTTTTTGCGGACGACGCAAAGCTCCTTGTGGGACTTGGGCATGTCATCAGCGAGCTGGGCGATCGGAAACGGTGTGCGAACACCCGCTACCACGTCTTCTCCCTGAGCGTTGATCAGATACTCGCCATAGAAAACATTCTCTCCGTTGGCGGGGTCACGTGTGAACGCTACCCCTGTCGCAGACGTATCGCCCAAGTTGCCGAATACCATCAGCTGGACATTGACTGCGGTGCCCCATTCTGCGGGGATGCCGTACTTTTGGCGATAGAGGATCGCCCGCTCGTTCTGCCAAGAATTGAAAACTGCGCCGACTGCGCCGTCGAGTTGCTGGTGAACGTCCTGAGGAAACGCGCCGCCGGTGCGGTCTTTGATGAGTTTCTGGAAGCGGCGGATGACTTCCTTGTTGTTCTCTTCAGTCAAGTCGGAATCAACGGTGACTCCCACTTCCTTTTTCAAAACATGTAGCGCGTGCTCAAATGGGTCGGGCTCGTTTTCGGTCCGAGCCTGAACGCCCATCACCACGTCTCCGTACATTTGCACGAAGCGACGGTAGCAGTCGTAGGCGAAGCGACCATTGCCGGACTTAGCCTTGAGGGCTTCCACCGTCTTGTCGTTTAGGCCGAGGTTGAGGATGGTGTCCATCATGCCTGGCATGGACTCGCGAGCACCGGAGCGAACTGAGAAAAGCAAGGGATTCTTCTGGTCACCGAATTTCTTGCCGCTTTCCTTTTCGCAAATCTTGATCGCTGCTGCGATCTGACCTTTCAGGGCGGCTGGGTAGACGCGTCCGTTCTTGTAGTACTCAACACAGACGTCCGTCGTGATGGTGAAGCCACCAGGGACCGGGAGACCGATTCTGGCCATCTCCGCGAGATTGGCTCCCTTGCCGCCAAGCAAGTTCTTCATTTTGGCGTTACCGTCGGTTTTCTTACCGAACGAGTAAACGTATTTAGCGGCCTTTGGAGCGCGTTTGCTCGCGGCCTTCTTTGCTTTTTTCGCAGTTGTTTTGGATGGCATCCTGAATGAACTATTATTGATTTGCGATGTATAAGAGGAGCCAAAAAAATGACAGCTTCCTCTAGGAAAAGGCTTCCTCATAAGGACGGATAGGCGTCTGTCAATGGGATTGATGCCATCTGAAGCTTAAAGCGAAATTTGATGCCGGGATTGATCCTTGTTTCCGATTTCGAATTCGGGCGAGGGGAAAGCCGACTACGTGAGGACTTGTCGCGTTTCCTTGGCATCAGCTCTCGGGCTTGCGCAAATTGAAGTTGCTCGATGCGATTCCGTTGTTCATGTAAATCGTTTTGAAGATTTAAATGAGCGAGATTGAACCATACGAAGAAGAAGAGGACGATGAACCCGAGTGGGCCGGCGATCCGAAGCAAATGGGCTTTCTGGACCATTTGGAAGAACTGCGCTGGACCCTTCTCAAGCCGCTGGTCGTATTTATTTTGGCGTTTATCGGCTCCATGATTTTCATAGTGGACGTCAAGGACATCCTTCTGGCGCCGCTGCAATCGAACTATTCCCATTTGACGGAAGAAGAGCTGATGACCGTTTTCCCCGGCCTGACGACTTACAACGTTACCGGCGTATTTATGGCGATGCTGCTGATCGGCATCATAATCGGCCTAATGGTCGCGTCTCCAGTTATTATATACTACGTGGGTAAGTTCCTTGCCCCTGCCTTGACGGTTCGAGAGAAGAAGATTCTCGTTCCCGGTTCAATTGCGGTACTGGTCTTGTTCCTGCTCGGTTGCTCTTTTGGATATTACTTTCTTTTGCCACGCACGATTACGGCAGTCATATGGTTCAACAACTTACTCGGGTTTCAGATGCTCTGGACCACTAGCAACTACTTCGGATTTCTCACCTTCACTATACTTGGTTTGGGGCTCGCCTTTCAAATGCCCCTGGCGATTGTGATCCTGGTTTCAGCGGGAGTGGTGACTCCCCAGCAGCTAAGAACGTACCGACGCTACATCGTGCTGGGAATTGTCATCATAGCGGCGGTATTGACTCCGCCGGAACCCGTGACTCAGTTGGCGTTGGCGATACCCCTATGGGTCTTGTACGAAGTGGCGATATTGGTGTCCGTCTTCTTGAAGAAGAAAAATGACGACGATATTGAGCGGATATTAGCCGACGACGATTGATAGGGTAAGCTCTACGGATGTTATCAGGGTAGGGACCGTCGGCCCTGGCGGTCCGCAGTGCCCAAAGATTTCTCAACCAACGCGGCATAGCGCGAGCGCTATGCCGCATTAGAAGCTAACCCGATGCCCCACAGTCCTCTCCTCCGACCAAAACCTTCCGAATCTAAACGGGCCGGTGGCGGCGTATAAGCTCGTAGTGTGTGGTTTGTTGGGTGGTGTCTCGAAAGTTTTTCCATTATTTTCTAAGGAAAAGGCGGCTTTGGAGTCTTATTACTCAGGAACCTAAAATTCCTTTAGTATTAAATCGAGATTATGCCTGGCTTTCGATCGACGCAAACTAGCGAAAGAGACGTTCTGTCTCTGGAGTCACTCTTTGCGTCTCTAGAGAAGCCATTGCTGATCTACGCCTTCAAAATCACGGAAGGCCAAGAAACCGCTCAGGATGTCGTGCAAGAGGCATTTCTGAGATTACAGAAGAGTATAGAAGACGTTCAATCACCCAAAGCCTGGCTCTACCGGACCGTGCACAATCTAGCGATCAGTTTAAGCAAACGAGAAAGTCGCTTGTCTCCTCTAGACGACGAAGACCGAACGGAATATTCGAATCTGGAGATTCTGGAGACCAAGCTGCCTCACGAAGAGCTCGAGCACGTGGAGATGCTGGGAGTGGCGCGAGATCTGATCGAAAAACTGGATACTAAATCAAGGACTGTGGTGCGAATGAAATTCGACCAATCACTAAGCTATAAGGAAATCGCGCAAAGGACGGGTCTGACCGTTTCGAATGTTGGATACATTCTGCACCAGGCGGTGAATGCGCTATCCGCCGAATTCAAACAAATGGGACTAGGACGATGACCGACGAACCCTTAAATACAGACGAAAAGGTTGATCCCGAAGAGATCCGCCTGATGGCGTACCTTCTCGATGAACTTGACGGAGAAGATAAAGCCCAGATCGAGAAACGACTGGCCAGCGACGCAGCGTTCGCGAAAAAGCGGGACGAGCTTGAGCAGGCCGCTTCGTTCATGAAAGAGGCCAGCGCAATCGACCTTAGTTTCGAAGACGATTCCGCTGAACCCTTTCAGCTTTCGAAGGAACGCCGCGACTCCATTTTCAAAGAGAAGCCAAAAAAACGATCCCGTTTGTTGACCTTCAATTTCAATCACCCGCTGATACCCGTAGCGGTGGCCGCTTCGTTTTTGATCATCCTGTTCTCAGATCAAATTGTGCTATTTCAAGACGAGGCGATCGAGTATACCGACGTCGAGTCTCAAAGGAACGTATACAACGTACAAACCGTTCCACTTTTGAAAGATAACGAAGAACGCCAAAATGGGGGTGCATTTGATAGTTATCTCTCGGCTGAATCGGATAAGTTCCGAGCTGAGATTAATGAGAAAGAAGAGCTTTTGAAGGCAAAATTTCAAGAAAGGAAAGAGATTCTGGAAAGTGGAGAAAGTGCGGCTTCCGATCGGTTGGACATTGAAATCGCGAGTGGGCAAGCTTCTTTGAGGGAATCGGTATCTGAATATAAACAGCACCTAAAGGATCTCGAAAATTCGAGGTTGCGTGCTCGGGGCATTCCCGTCGCTGAACCGCTTCCGTCTCCAGCAATCGCTCAAGGAATTTCTGAGCAGGATGGATCCCTCACTTCTATTGGGGAGGAAATTTCACCCATCAGTGAAGAAGAGTTCCAGTTTTCCCTGGACGCCCTGGAATCGGCGAAGAACGAAGCTCCGGCAATACAACTAAAAAAGCAGGATGCAGAATCCCTTGCCGCGCCCCTGCCAGAAATGGATTCCAGTCCCAGAAGGCAACTTCAGCAGATCGAAGTGGCCCAGGCTCCTTCGCCGGAAAAAAGTGAAGAAGTTTATACCCAGGCTCCTTCTCCCGAAGAAAGCGAAGAAGTTTTCACGCTCTCTCCATTTGTGGTCGATGCCAGCGATGACGTAGGCTATCGATCCACAAGTACGTTGGGAGGGTCTCGGCTGAGAAGAAATTCTATGGGTGACGTCGGTTACAAAGCG
>JAUHWE010000334.1 GCA_030424825.1 Verrucomicrobiia bacterium | reverse complement strand
TTCCACAGCGGCCAACCACAATTTTTTCAATGGTCTAACCTGGGGACCAGATGGGTGGCTTTACGGCAGGCATGGCATTACGGCGGCGTCCTTGGTGGGGAAGCCCGGTACACCCGCTTCGGAGCGGATCGATGTCAGCTGCGGTATCTGGCGTCTCCACCCGATTACGCATGAGGTTGAGATCGTGGCCCGTGGAACGACCAATCCTTGGGGTCTCGACTGGAATGAGATGGGTGAAATGTTCATGACGGGCAACGTGAACGGTCACTTGTGGCATGTCATTCCCGGGGCCTATTATCCTCGAATGCACGGCCAAGGTTCAGAGGCTCACGTGTATGACCGGATTCCCTTGACGGCCGACCATTTGCATCACGAAGGCGAGTGGACCGATCGCAAGAAGTTTCGCGACAATGCGGAAGGACTCACCAATCTCTTGGGAGGCGGTCACTCACATTGTGGAGCGATGATTTATCTGGGTGACAATTGGCCGGAGAAATATCGCGACACTCTCTTTCTAAGCAACACTCACGGTCGACGCCTTAACAATGACATTCTGCAAAGGTCGGGCTCTGGATACGTGGCGACTCATAGCAATGACTTTATGATCGCTAATCATCCTTGGTATAAAGGAGTGTCTCAAATTTACGGACCGGATGGCGGAGTCTATCTGTCTGATTGGACGGACATCGGAGAATGCCACGACAACGATGGGGTTCATCGCACCAGTGGCCGTATTTACAAAGTGGTTTATGGAGATGTGAAGCTTTCCAGTCCGGTCGATTTGGCGAAGCAGTCCAATCGGGAGCTAGTTGCCTATCAAATGCATCGCAATGACTACTATGTCCGTCATGCGCGTCGCTTGCTGCAGGAGCGTTTCCATGCTGGAGTCGATGTTGAGGATGCCCGAATGGAATTGTTTCAAATGCTCGATTCGGAGGAGCACGCCGTCGATCGGCAACTACGATTTATGTGGGCCTTGCATAGCTCGGGTGGAATTGGGGAAAAGCGACTGACTGCGCTGTTGGATCATGGCAATGAGCATGTTCGAAGTTGGGCGGTGCGGCTGATCGGAGAGGAAGGGCATCCGACTGAAAAACAGTTTAAAAAGATCCGCAATCTGGCGAGCGATGGAGAGTCCCGCCTGGTTCGCTTGTACGTCGTCTCTACGTTTCCTCGGTTTTCAGAAGATCAGCGGTGGACATTGGCAGAAGAATTGCTATTAGATTTTGGATACGGATCTGATCAGAATTTGCCCTATATGATTTGGTATGCCCTGCGCCCCCTCGTGGAAGCCGATCCCGTAAGGGCGCTGGGTTTTCTGTCCAACTGCTCGGATTCGCAGGTCTACAAGAACATTGTACGGCGTATCGCGAGCGATTTTGATCTGAACGCCGAGCTGATGCCTCAATTGGTGAAAGCGATAACAGCCACCTTGAATCGCGGCGATCAGCTCCAGGCAAGGGCAGGGGTACGGGGAATTGCAGAAGCGTTGAACGGATTGAGGGGAATCGAGCCACCTGCGAATTGGGGAGTATTGGCGGAGTCCGACGATGCGGGGGTTCGAGCTATTGCAGCAGAGCTGGAGCCGGTTTTTGACCAAAGCGCTCCGATGGCAGCGAAGGACTGGATGAAACTATTGGAGAATCAGTCTCGCCGCAATCAGGCCATTACCGAGCTGGCCGCTTTTAACGACCCTGGAATCGCGGCTACAATATTGAGACCCTATCGTCGTTATTTGACGGATGACCGTCAGGCAACCATGGCCACTCTCAGTACAAGGGCTTCCTTTGCGAGGCCACTGCTAAATGCCATCAAGAGCGGGCTGGTTCCACGGTCCGACCTATCTGCGTTTCATGCCCGTCAAATTTACAATCTAGGGGACGTCGAGCTGAACGATCTCCTCGAAGCCGTGTGGGGGCAGATGCGCCGAAGCCCGGAGGAGAAACAGGTGCAAATAAAGAGTTGGCAAGCAAGCCTGACTCCCGGTCGATTGGGGGAAGCGAATATCGCCAATGGAAAGTCCGTTTTTCAACGAAGTTGCGCGTCATGCCACACGCTTTTTGGAGAGGGCGGCCGTTTGGCCCCTCCGCTTGACGGGGGTGATCGTCAGAACCTTTACTACTTGCTGGAGAACCTCATCGATCCTAGCGCGGTTTTGCCGCAGGACTACCGAATGAATGTGCTTACTCTCAAAGACGGGCGGGTACTGAGCGGCAATATAACGGCTCAATCTAGACATACCGTAACCATCGCCGGCCCTGATTCCATCGAGGTGATTCCGGTATCCGAAATAATCGGGCAAGTGCAGCTCGAACAATCGACGATGCCGGAAGGGCTGTTGCAGACCATGGACGAACGAGAGGTGGTCGACCTGATCGCCTATCTCCAACAGTAGACGATTCAAAAGCAGCTTTCCGCTAGTTGTATCTGGTGGGGCGGTTTGCACGCTTCGTTGCAATAGGAATCATTTAAAATCCTAGCGAAGTAAATCGAGGATTGCCTGAAAGGATTTCCATTTGTAATCGAACCTATACCATTAACTCTAAAACGATCTGATTCGAATGAACTGTACCTCTGTTAAACGCCTTTTCACTCTCGTATTTTCAGCCCTGCTTTGGCTGAACACCGCAACTGTTTCCCAAGCCAACATGGAACCGATCCCGCCGTTTATGGGAGACTGGCAAGGAGGCTGGGTCGATGCCCCTAAGAATGACGGCAATGCTAAGAACAATCCCGGCTTGGTGGCCCGCGTCATTGGCCTGGGCAATGATCGATACGAAATTCAGATTCTTGAGGAGTTCGACAGGCGAGCGGACTACAAGGTCAAGACCGAAGCCGTTTGGAAGAACGGCAAGATGACGTTCGATCAGAACGGATATTCCGGCAAAATTACCAACGACAGTTTCACCGGTAAAAAGGCCAGCGGAAACTTTGAAACTCCATTTTCCTTGAAACGCGTGCATCGCACTTCACCCACTTTGGGTAAAAAGGCGCCTGAAAACGCGGTGGTGCTTTTTGACGGATCCAATCTCGATGCCTGGGAGCGTCAAGGTGGGGGTGAACCTACTTGGCTGATTAAAAACGGCTACTTCGAAGTATTGCCGAAAAAGGAGAACGACGGTGTCGGAGGATCGATCAATACCCGTCAGAGTTTTGGGGACGTGAAAGTCCACCTTGAATTCCGTTTGCCCTACGAGCCTGAGCACCGAGGGCAAAAGCGAGCCAACAGCGGTTTTTTCCTGCCGGGTGGTTACGAGGTTCAAATTCTCGATAGTTATGGTCTCGACGGCATGTGGAACGAGTGTGGGGCGCTTTACAAGCAATCACCCCCCCGAGTGAACATGTGCTGGGCTCCCGGTGTGTGGCAGACCTTCGATGTAGAGTTCAAGCGTCTCCGTCGGGATTCGGAGGGCAACAAAGTCGATGACGCAGAATTTACCGTTTGGCACAACGGAGTGAAAATCCACAACAACTTTCAGATTAAAGGGACGACCTCCAATACTCAAAAAGGCCGTGGCTTGGTGGAAACAGGCGAGAATGGAGGACTTTCTCTCCAGGATCACAGCAACAAAATTCAATTCAGAAACATCTGGGTGGTGGAGCAGTAGGATTCCTTTTTCAAAAAAGCGAAGTCTGTCCCCTCCTTTATAAATCTCACTTGTAGTCCACATTCGGCTACACGATTAGATCGTAGAATCGGCCTTGAGCGAATCCTTTCTCACGCGGAACGTTTCCGTGTTATCCCCCCTCGCGGATAAATACCTTGGGGCTCGGGGCTCGTGACTCGGCCAATTTCTGCGAACGAAGGCGCTTGCCCCGAGGATGCTTTATCGAATTGCCATATCCATTTGTTGCGACATGCTTTCGAATGTAATACCCCTAGTTTCCTAACCCCCTATGCCATGAATCGCATAAAGTTTATTGCCCTCTCGACCGCCCTCTGTGCGACACGATCCTGGATTGCTCTCAGCGCCCCCATGGGTTTGAAGCCAAAAGTAGGGCTCTGCAACTTCTCTTGTAAAACGCAATGGCAAGCGATCCGAAAGGGATACGCTAATGTCGCGTTTTCGGACGCTAAAACCTTTTACGACTACTCTCGAAAACTGGGAGGTGACGGTGTGCAGACAAGCGTACGCGAGCTCAGTTCAGCGGACGCGTATTCCATTCGGGATCATGTCGAAAAGACAGGCGGCTATTTTGAAGGGGATGTCCGGTTTCCCAAAAACGAAAGCGACTTGCCCCAGTTCGAAGCGGAGCTGACTCGCGTTCGGGAGACCGGGGCAACGGTCGCCCGGGTCGTTCTCATGGGGGGACGGCGCTATGAGGTTTTTAAGTCGCTGGACGAGTTTAAGACCTTTCACAAGGATAGCATTCGACGACTCGAACTGGCAGAACCCCTGGCCCGAAAGCATCGTATCAAACTGGCGATTGAGAATCACAAGGACCTGCTTGTGGACGAGCAACTCAAGGTACTTAAGAAATTTGATAGTGAATGGCTAGGTGTCCTCGTGGATACCGGCAACAACATTGCCATGTGTGAAGAGCCGTACGAGGTGATAGATGCGCTCGCACCCTACGTGTTAAGTGTGCACCTAAAAGACATGACCGTGCAGCCGAGCGATAATGGATTCCTGTTGAGCGAAGTGCCTTTTGGAACGGGATTTCTCGATCTGGAACGTATCGTTCGGACCTTAGCCAAATCGAATCCATCCGCCGACTTCCATGTCGAGATGGCGACGCGCGATCCCCTTTCGGTACCGTGTAAGACGGATGGATACTGGGCGGTCTTTCCCCGCCGTCGCGCGTCCGACTTGAAGCGGACTTTGTCAATGGTCGCCGCCCATCCTCCGAAGCAACCGCCGCCCAAGGTTTCGGGCTTGAGTTTCGAGGAAATCCTCATTGAGGAGGAGCGCCACAATGGTGCGTCGCTCAATTGGGCCGATCGGCATGTGTAGCCTCCTTTGGCGAGTTGCAAAGTTAGGGCACGACGGCTCGGCGTGCCGTGCAAGCTGCTCAACCAATACGGCTCGCCGGGCCCTACCTGCGATGCGAGAGCTTTCTCACTCTTCGATCGGATATCCTTTGTGGTCAGTGAACGTCCTTGGTTGGTTGGGAAACTTCACAAAGCTTGTTCAAGAGATTGAACCGGCTGTCCTGGATGAATTTCGCCGAACGAGCGTATTGGCCAAGGGCATGGATCTCTTTTTCGAGTTCTTCGGGGTCCTGAAAGAGAAGTCCGTCGTCTGAGAATTCGGAAGGAGGAGCCGCTTTTTGAAACGCTTTCCAGTCGTCGCCTTCGAGTGGCTCCGTGTATCCGTCGATTTGGAACCTCCGGATACAGGCGTTTTTCAGCAACGCAGCTTGTGCGGCGTAGTCTGGTTCGCCGAACAAGTTCTCGATTTCCAGTGGGTCGTTTACCAAATCGTAAAGCCATTCCTTATCGTCGGCAGCACTGTAAACGTATTTCCAATCCTTATTCGCAGCCATGTAGAGTCCCAGTTCATTTTGGGAGAACTGGCTAAAGATGATTCGGTCGCGATTGGCAGTATCCAATGCCTGCATAAGGGTCATTCCTTCGCCGCTTGGTTTGCTCCTGTGGTCACCGGCGAGTGATGCGAATGTAGGGAATAGATCGATGAGAGAAGTGGTGTGGTCGCATTGTGCATTGCGGGGAAAGACTCCTGGCAGGCGAGCAATCATCGGAATGCGGCATGAAGGGTC
>JAUHWE010000333.1 GCA_030424825.1 Verrucomicrobiia bacterium | reverse complement strand
TTTTACTGAGCGAATTGGCGACCTTGTTGATAATCTCAAGCGACGTAGGCTCCAACATTCCCAGACGTTCGATCACCTCTTCTCGCAGTTCCTGATTGAACATTCCCAGAATCGGTCCCGCTTTGTCATTTTCTAGATAGGACAGAACAAAGGCGATCGTCTGCGACTGCTCTGTCTTGATCATATTGAAGATCTGACGAGGCTCCATTTGCTCAATTTCCTTAATGACCTCTGCCGAATTGCTCGAGGGAGCAATTCTCTCGAGAATACTCGACGCCTTGAAATCCCCTTTGGCGATTTCCAATGCCTTGCGAGTATAAAAAGCCCCCCCCAACAATGATCCGTAGCTGGACAGGATCACACCAGAAAACTCTTCGATGGCCCTCTTTTGATCCTCCTCCTCAATCGCCGTGATCGAGGTCATCTCCTTGCAGAGCAACTCAACCTCCTCATCCTCGAACTGCTTTAGTAAATGGGCCGCAGCTTCAGGACCAATTACAATCAAGAACGTCGCCAGCTTTTGCGTACGTGTTAATCTGTCGTATACTCCAGCCATTTCGTTTATCTGCTTTCCGGTTCAGCGATCCATTCACGCAATGAGACGCCAATGTTTGCGGGTTTCTGCCTAATCAGCTCATTGAGCATCTCAGGCGTTACCGTTCCATTGTCCTCCAGCTTTCTATTCTGCAGAACCTGCTCTGGCTGAAGAACTTCAATTGAAATTTCCTGCGGTTTGGTCCGTTTGAGCATTTGAATAAAAAATACGATAACACCCGCCCCAAGGATCAAACCGACGAAGCTCTTCCCCAATTCAATCCATTTGTTGAGGTCGAAGCCTTCGTTCATAGACTGAGTCTGCAATGCGATCGGATCGACAGCGAAAACCATTTCATTCACTGTAACCAGATCTTGGGCGGTCTCTCCCTCGTTCAATTGAATTCCCAATGCGTTAATTACGATTTGTCTCAGCTCCTGAAGTTCTTCGGGTCTTCGAGGCTGGGCCTCTCCTTCCTTATCTGTTCGCATCGATACCAATAGCGATGCGGTCAGTCTCTTGATCGATCCCGGACTTTGAACCCGATTGCTAACCACCTCGCCAATTTCGTAATTCTCAGTCTTCTGTTCTGTGGAATCCTCGCGATCGGTGAAGGATCCTCCCGAACCGTTTCCGGAGTTCGGAATATTGGAAGTAGAACCCGCCACTGCGGCAAGCGAACCATCCGACTCTTTCTCCGATGTCTTTTGCTCTTCTACAACCGATGAGCGCAATACACCTTCCGGATCGAAACTCTTCTGAGTCGTTTGAACTGATGATGTATCCACATCTACGGCGACGCGAACTTCCGACTGATGCGGTCCCAATACTCGATCGAGCATAGTCTGCACTTTGGTCGTAAAATAAACCTCAAGCCCTTTCCGGTATTTTATGACATCATTAGAAAGTCCTCCGTTTAGTCCGTCGCTTTTCAAATCTTCGCTCAAAACTACCCCTGCGCTATCTACGACTACTACATCGTCGGCTCTCAGAGCCTGAATAGAGTTGGCGACGAGTTGCCTGATGGAATTGACTGCGGCCAAAGTCATCCCGCCATTCGTATCCACAAAGACCGAAGCGCTGGCTCGATCCCGTCCCTCACTCGTTACGATAATCCGGTTCTCTGGCATAACCACCATCACCCGAGCCGAACGCACTCCGCTGAACTGAGTGATGGTTCTTTCAAGTTCTCCTTTGATTGCCCTCAGATAGTTAGTACGTTGTACAAAGTCGCTAATTCCGAAACTACCTTTGTCAAAAAGCTCGAATCCGGGCCCAGTGCCCGACGGAACCAGTCCCTCGGAAGCCAGCTCCCATCTCAATCGATGGACCTTGCTCGACTCAACATAGATGGAGTTACCATTCTTACCCGTCTCAAATTTCTCCCCCATGCTATCAAGCTTGTCTACAATCTCCCCCGCTTCTTCCGCGTTGAGATTACCGTAGAGCAATTGCATATTAGGCTGGCCCGCCCATACCATCAGGGCGATCATCGCTAAAACGACGAGACCGCCGGCTAGCATCAGAGATACTTTCTGATTGGCTCCAAGCGGATTCCAAAGGTCTTTAAATTGATTCACTAGTCCCATTCAAATCGTCTCCAAAATTTTTTTTTTACACCGGCATTTTCATCAGTTCCTGATAGGACTGAACGAGCTTGTTGCGCACTTCGACTAGCATCGTAAACGCGATACCTGATTCCTGCATCGCGATCATCGATTGATGAATATTGTCTGTCTCTCCCAGCAGGAGCCGATTAGTCTCCTCCATGGCAACTTTGCCCTTCTCATCTACCTTCTGGACGAGATCGCCGATCATGTTGCCGAACGACTGGCCTGGTTCAGCCTTTGATATTTCACCCAACTCCTTCGGCTGAAACGTTTTCGCATTTTTCAGCGACTCGACGAGCGGCTGATTGAAAGCCTGCTGGGAACCTATACTAGAATTTAGCTCGATCATTGTTTGTAGCTATTCAGGAAATTCAAAAAAAAGAGTGCTATCTTCCTATTCTAAGAGCGTTTTGAGCCATTTGCTTTGCAGTCCTTACCACTTGCAGGTTCGCTTCATAGCTCCTTGATGCGGCGATCATATCGACCATTTCATGGGTAAGATTCACATTAGGGAGGCGCACCATTCCCTTCTCATCCGCATCGGGATGGCCTGGATTGTATACGAGTGGGCCTGATTTCGGATCGGGTGTAATCGATTTTACGCTTACCCCCGTGCCCATTTTTTTACTACCATCAGAGTTGGTTCCTATCTCCATTAGCTTTGTTTCAAAGCTAACCATTTGCCTCGCATACGGCTTTCCGTCGGGACCCTTGGTGGTATGCGCATTCGCGATGTTTTGACCAATTACATCCAAACGCACCTTCTCGGCTGCGAGAGCAGAGGCGGTACTTTCAAGTCCTGGCATTATATTCATGTCTACGCTCTCCTTCTAGGTTTAACTTATTCCACCCGACCGGTAATCGCCGTCTTGATACGCTTCATCGAGTTCGCTGTGTACTGAGTGAGAAACTCGTACTGCATCGCGTTCTCGCTCATTTTCATCAGTTCCGAATCAAGCTGGACGTTATTCCCGTCTGGCCTGACACTAGGCGAATTCAGATCTGTCTCGAGAATGGTTTGAAGCTTCGATATCGACTCTACGTCATTGCTTTTAGCTAGCTTCTTCAGCTCTTCGGAAAAATTGGCTTTGATGTCGACTCGCTTATACCCAGGTGTCTCGGCATTAGCGAGATTACCGGATATCGCCTCATGGCGGGCCTGAGACACGTCCAGCATCTTTTTTGCTAGGACATAGTTCTCACGCTCTAAAATTTGATCGATCATGCCCTGCGCTTAGCAAAAGGCATGCCCAAGAGATAATGGATCTCTATAAGATCATATTGGACAATGAGTTAAAAAATCAAAAAACCTTTCGAGACTCGTGCTCGAGCAACTACAGGCATTTCTTGCCTACCCCTATCCCCAGAGCTTTTTCACAACGAAGGAGTGCATTTTCCTAAAGACAACGCGACTCCTCGGTCCTGCTTATTAACGTGCAGGATCTCAAATACTTTACAGACAGTTTTGAAAAAACTAAGCTTGTCGCTCGGGTTTCCGTTCCATCGCATACCGGTCCAAAAGCAGGAGGGAATCCAAGTTTCCTTGGGCCATCTTCAACTTGTCGATCATGTCTGATACGCTTTTCTCCTCCTCGACCTGCTCGTCGACAAACCATTTCAGAAAAGACACCGTCGCAAAGTCCGACTCATCCTGGGCGATCTTGTAGAGCCCATAGATGTGTCGCGTCACATCCCTTTCCTGCTCAAGGCTCGCTTCAAAAACCTTGATGACGGATTCAAAATCCCAATCTGGAGCAGGGATGCTAGGTATACGGGCAACCCCTCCACGATCAATGAGGTACTGATAGAATTTCATTGCATGCAGCCGCTCCTCTTCGCTTTGAAGATGCATCCACTTGGCAAACCCGTCAAACGCATTGCGTTCGAAATAGGCCGCCATCGACAGGTAGGCATAAGATGCCGAGAACTCGATGCCGATCTGCTCGTTTATCGCCTTTTCCAGTTCAGTACTAATATCCATAGGCAATAAAGTACCCTACACGCTTCAATGGTCCAGCGTGAAACTTTCACCAAGGTCACTTATCACCTCCGTCTTCCCTAATGCTCTTCTCCCAGACCACTTGTAGGGACACTGTTTACTGAAGGGGGGCACACTGGGCATGGAAATATTCTGATACTCCGGCCCTTCCTTTCGTAAGTGAATCGCAGGTGCTAGGTTCACTCCCCCACTGGGGACAATCAAACCTTCGTCACTTTCCTCAAAACAAAGCCCTCGCAAAGTAGGCCCTAGGTCGAGCAGCGAAATAAGCAGAGGATCCCGTCGAGGCGATGTGAAAACCTTCGGCCAAGACAACAGAAGAGGCACTCTCACCGATTCCTCGTGCGGCCATCCTTTTCGGAAAAGTCCGTGCGATCCATGCATGTCTCCATGGGCGGAAGTAAAAACGAAAATGGTGTTCTCCCAATCCAGATTCGCCTCCAATCCAGAAACAAGCCTTTCAAGGGCCCGATCCGTCGCCTCGATGTGGGCATAGTATCCCGACAGCTCTTTCTTTGCGATTGAGCGAACTTCCGGGGTACTCGGAACTTCTTTTTGAAGGATCAACGAATCGGGATCACGCGGCGACACACCGGATGCTTTTTCGCTGTAGGGTGGATGCGGCGCATCCAGGCTAACAAAGGCAAAGAGGGGATTGTCACTTTCGCGACTCTCCAAGTAATTCTCGACACGACCGACAACCACATCGGATTGGTAGCCTTCGATTCTGGTCGGAGGACCCAAATCAGACCCCTGATAATATCCATCGTTCAGAAGAAAGCCCGATTCAAATCCTTCCCAGAACGCGAATCCTCCTCTTCTGTTCTCCGGAACCTCTATTACCGCATGCTCGACTCCCACTACCGGAGCGCTCCGGTCCCTCTCAAACAACTGCCACTTGCCGAAAAAGGCAGTATCATATCCTCTTTCTTGATACATATGGGCTAAAGTCCTCGAATCTGCCGGTAAAGGATCGAAATAGTCGGCTATTCCATTCCCCGGACAACTGATACCGGTCAAAAAAGCGGCACGCGCAAAAACGCCAAAGGGGTGCGGCGTGACTGCCTGATAAAAGTCGATCGATTTCTCCGCCAAGGAATCCAAAAAAGGAGTGTCTGCGTTGCCATCTCCTCCATACCCCGTTGACTGAGCCCTCCACTGAGTCGTCATGACAACCACCACATTTGGATTCCTACTCTCAGAACTCATCGAATTCAATCTTCAGCGCTCGGTTGTTGATATCGCAAGAGAAATTGAACACCGTCCTCCCATGCAGATAGATACTCAGAAACTGGACATTCGTCCCGCTGAAAGAAGTGACATCCCAAGGATCTACGCCATGATCCAAGCGATTGCGGCATACGAAAAGCTCACCCACCTTCTTGAGGTCAACGAAGCGATCTTGGAGGAGAGTCTATTTTCCACGAATCCAGCCGCAAGAGCTATTGTTGCGACTATTGGCGATGAGACTATTGGCTACGCAATCTTCTACTACAATTTCTCTACTTTTGTCGGGAAGCGGGGAATCTACTTGGAAGACATTTATGTCGAAACTGAATACAGGGGTCACGGCATCGG
>JAUHWE010000332.1 GCA_030424825.1 Verrucomicrobiia bacterium | reverse complement strand
TCAGAGTTGTATGATTTCCTTATCCACTGTTCCTCCGACCATGTCAGTAACGAAACTCGACAGGAAGCCACTCGATACCTCCGGGTGATCGCTGAACTCGAAGAGATTTGCGATTGTTGTCACCGGATCACCAATCGGGCCGCGAAGCGCTACCGGAAAAACCGTTTTATCAACAAGGAAATCGAAGACGATATCGTCCAGTTCGGCGAGAATGTGCAACGTTTCATCGACTTCTACCAAACACGTATACAGTCGAAAGTTTCAGCAGCGGACATGGAAATCGCGATCGATCTCGAGGACATGATCAACGACAAGAGACGGAAGCTTCGAAAGCGCTCTGTGAACCGTATGACTAACAACAGTGCCGACGTCCATTCAGAGCTGATCTACATTGAAATCGTGAATAACTTCGAACGCATTGCCAACCACTCGAAGAACATCCTTCAAGCCTTGCCGAAAGAGACGCACTAGACACCCAGATAAGGCTACGATTTGCTAGTAGCCGAGCGACAGAGCATCCTTCAGAACGTCGACTGAGGCCAGCTCTCCTGCCATCGCCCGATAGGCTTGAATCATTTGGCGGGGCATGCCGTAGCTTCGGAATCGGATTTCCAAGGAGGCGGAATCGAAGCGAAAGACCGGATCCAGACCTTCAATCCGGGCTTCACAATACTCGCATGTAGACGGGTAGTCTACTGTTACCTGGCTCAGGCTACCGTCTTCAATTCCATCAACCATGGACTCCACTGAAACCTCCCGTTTAAACAGGCAACGCATTCGCTCGAACAAGGAGCCCGTTGCTTGATTAAAAGGCTCATGCTCGAACAAATCAAGGCTGCTTGCATTCATGAGTTCCGTTTCGACAAGATAGCTATCGGGGCTGTCATTAAAGAGCAAATACCGACGTTCCAAAACAAAGTCCTTGCTTTCAATCCGGGCGACTCCTCCTTCAACCACCAGGGAAATGTCTCTTCTCCGGTAGTTCATCGCGTTCCTGTAGGCAGCAAAGAGCTCCTCGCTCCACTCCACTAGCTCTGGTTCTGCCAGACGCGCTAGAAACTGCTGCGCTCGATCACTGGCGAATTTCGGCACGGTATGGCGGGACTTGTCAAAACCGCTAAAACGTTTCACCAAACCTTCCTGCTCGCCAACCAGCGTGAGCTGCTGGATAAGCCTTTTGTCAGCGCCTTTCTCAGTTTCGTCCATCAAGATCTCGGTAAATGCCCGCAGATACTTGACACTACTCGGCGACACGCAAGCCTCTGTTCCCATGCCATCGGCGGAGAAAGACCCTGCTTTTCTATCCTTAGGACCTAGACGCGTACTTGTCACAGGCGCTAGCGGATTTCTGGGCGGCAATCTTATTCGCCGACTGCTAGAACAAGGCTGTTCCGTCAAGGGATTGTGCCGGCGGGTCCAACCCGAACTGGAGAGCCTGGGAGTGGAAATGCGCTATATCGATTTGTCCGACGCGAGTTCGGTTCGCAGCGCGTGTCAAGATACCGACACGGTTTATCACACAGCGGCTAAAGTAGGCGTATGGGGAAAGTACTCAGAATTCCATGACGCCAATGTGGTTGGGACTCAATCCATCATCAATGGATGCCGTGACTTTGAGGTAAGAAAACTCATCTACACAAGCACCCCGAGCGTTGTATTCAACAACGAGGCAATTTCCGGCGCCGACGAATCGCTACCCTATGGAGATCGCATTCCTTGCCCTTATCCTACGACAAAAGTGATCGCTGAAAAAGCGGTGCTGGCCGCTCATGGCCTGCCTCCCGGGAATCTCAAAACGGTGGCCCTTCGCCCTCATCTAATCTGGGGTCCAAGAGACCCGAATTTGATCCCCCGGGTTTTAGATCGAGGCAGAAAAGGGAAACTTCGCATCGTGGGAGAGGGCAACAATCGCGTCGACTTGAGCTATATCGACAACGTAGTCGATGCCCACATCTCCGCGGAAGCCGCTCTTGACAAATCCGAAAATAATCCCGGAGGGAAGGCGTATTTTATTACCAATGACGAGCCCATTCTTCTTTGGGAGTGGATAAATGGCCTCCTTGACCGACATGGCATTTCTGCAGCAAGCAAGAAGATCAGCCTCACTAAAGCGAGGAACATGGGTGCCGTGCTGGAGCTCATTTGGAAAGGGCTAAGAATCCACGGGGAACCCCCCATGACCCGATTCGTCGCGTCGGAACTCGCCAAAGACCATTGGTTCGATATCTCGGCCGCGAAACGGGATCTCGACTATCATCCCCGCGTCTCTATGGACGAAGGGATGCTCCGGCTTCTGAAGGCAAACCACCTATCCGCTTAACGAAAAAAGACCTGATGGAACAGTCCCTTTATCTTGTTCGACATGCGCACGCCTCCGAGTTCCGGCCCGACGACGAACGTCCCCTCAGCCCGAAAGGGAAAAAGCAGATCGAAAGAATTTCAAAGGCGCTGAGAGGAAAAAGGCTTATCGAACCATCCGTCTTTTGGCACAGCCCCTACCTCCGCGCCATTGAAACGGCGACCTTGCTCCACGAAGGTCTCGGTCTTTCCACACCCTTTAAGACCGTCGCTGGACTTACTCCGTTTGACAACCCCACTCGCGTCGCAGAACTCATCGACCCGTCCAGCGAGGACACAATGATCGTCGGCCACGAGCCAAATCTGTCGACCCTTGCGTCGATCCTTCTATCCGGGACTCAATCATTCGAATGTGTCCTTTTTCCAAAGGCTTCGATTCTTAATCTGACTCGGCTAAAGGTCAGAGGCCAAAGCACTCCCTGGCAGATCAACTGGCACATCAGCCACAAACTATTCAAATAGCGGATCGGTATGAAAATTCTCCTGACAGGAGCATCGGGATTGCTCGGAAGCGCTTTCGCCCAGGCCGCAAAAAGACGAAAGCACGAAGTGGTCGGTCTCGTCGGAACTTACGCGGAACCGGTTGTTGGATTGGGTCGACAGAAGTCGATTGATTTGAACGACCTCCCCGAACTGGAGCGTTTCGTTCTGGAGCAGTTCCCCGACGCAATTGTAAACTGTGCGGCGATCTCCATTCCCGGCTTGTGCGAGTCTAATCCCGAGTCAAGTGAACGCATCAACGTTCTGGTTCCGGAAAAGCTGGCATTACTTGCCCGCCATTTGTTCGCACGCTATATCCACATTTCAACTGACCAGGTATTCGACGGGGCTTCCGCCCCCTATCGTATCGGAGACGTCCCAAACCCAAGCAGCGTTTACTCAACGCACAAAGCGCAATCGGAAAAGCGGGTCCTTGAGATGGCGGCCGAATTCGCTTCTATTATAAGGATACCTCTCCTCAATGGCAACAGTCCACGCGGAAACAGGAGCCTGCACGAACACCTTTTTGCGGCATGGAGCCAGGGCAAGAAACTTGATCTATTTACCGACGAGTACCGACAACCCTGCCTCGCCGACAACCTTGCCGACGCCATGGTTGAGCTTTGCGAGCGTAACGACCTTAGAGGCCTACTTCACTGGGCGGGGGCAGACAGTCTCTCTCGATTTGAGATCGGGAAACGGATTCTTGAACATTTTGGGCTCCCAGGGAAATACATAACTGCGTCTACTCGTGGCGACCATCCCGCACACGCCCACCGCCAGGAAAACCTTTCGCTAGACCTTCAGCCCTTAGAAGGCCGATTGAAGACACGTCCTCAATCTTTCACGGAGCAGCTAGAGTCCCTCATTGTGCCGAAGCCGTTTCGAGCATGGTACCATTCCATCTGAATTCACCTTATTCATGACTTCCCACGAACTTCACATCCTGCCCGACTCGAGCCACACGGCGGCTCAAAACATGGCCCACGATTTTCTGTTGCTCAATCGGTACCCCGAGGAAGACGCCCTAAGAATTCGTCACTACGATTGGATCCGTCCCGCGTTTACTTTCGGGATGAGCCAAACTTACAACTACGCCATGTCGGAGATCACGGTTCCCGGAGCGGAAATCTGCCGTCGACCTACCGGAGGTGGAGTGGTCAACCATCTCGAGGACTGGACCTATGCATTGGTCATTCCTGCCAGCCATCCCCTAGCCCGTTCCCAGCCTTCCGATAGTTACCGTGCGATTCACGAATGTATCATATCTTCCATGGAAGCTCAAGGAGCTGATGTCATCCTTAACTTCGCTTCCCCAGAGAACTCCGCTCCAAGTGTTTGTTTCGAAAAGTCCGAGGTATACGATGTCGTCCTCACCAACCTTCCTACCAAAGTTGCAGGCGCCGCCCAGAAGCGCTCTAAAAAGGGCTACCTGCTACAAGGCTCCATTTGGAAGCCCGCTTTGCCCAATCTTGATTGGACTCGCTTTTACAATGACTTAATCCAGTCCCTTTCGGCGCTATCCGATGCGGCGCCCTATTTTAAGCCATGGCCCGACTGGGACGAATCAGAAGAAGAGCAACTCATTTACCGTTTCGAGTCTGAAGAATGGAATAAGAGAAGGTAACTCGGATCTGGCCGCTATTTCTCAATTGACCTAGATTCCCTCTAAAAAGCTGTAAACAGTTCGTCAATCAATGGCACAATTCCCCGTGGTCTGTGATGTCTCCCTTTAGAACACGCGACACGAACTCGCTTTTCTAGGCAATCTCAATCCTCCGGCTGGCCTTGTTTTGAAGAGATAATCGATAGCGGCAACTAAACCAGCCCATAGATGCGCCGATCTACTTACCCAAGTAAATAGATTCCTCTAAGGTACACCAGCATGCCGGAAAACCAACCACAGGTGATTTCAGACGAAGTCCTTTCGAACGAAACGAAATTGTCGCACGTCCTCGTCATTGACGATGACACAACTTCGCGTAATCTCATGAAGAAGATACTCGAGCGGGAAAACTACCTGTTTGAAGGAGCAGCCTCTGGCGAAGATGCGCTAGAGTACCTTGAAGACAACCTCCCCGACCTTATTCTCTGCGACATCATGATGCCAGAAATGGACGGCATCGAATTTTGCGCTCGGCTTCATCTAAGTCCGAGATTGGAGGAGATTCCCCTGATTATGGTGACGGGACTATCAAATATGGACTCCCTGAGCAGGGCATACGAAGCGGGAGCCGATGACTATATCATCAAGCCCATTCGGCAAGTTGAGCTAGTAAGCCGGGTGGAGCATCATATTGAAAAATACCGTCGCGAGCAGGCAGCGAAAAATCGCATTGAAAATCTGTATACTCAAAACGAGTCTAAAACGAAGTTTCTTGGAGTCGCGTCTCACGACCTTCGCAACCCCCTCGTGTCAATCCGAGGCATATCCCAGTACTTGGATAGCGAGAAGTTCGGTCCTTTGAACGAAAGCCAGAAGGAACTTGTTTCCACTATCGTGCAAGCATCTGAAAGCATGCTAACCTTGGTTGAGGACCTGTTGGACGTATCCATGTTCGAATCGGGGCAAATGCGAATCGAGCCAAGTATTCAGTCTTTGGAGGAGCTCATTGACCATGCCATCACCCTCCACTCCGCAAACGCATCCAACAAAAACATACGTCTCGTCAAGGGAGTTCGAAACAGCGATACTGATGCGGAAATTGACGAAAAACTCGTATCACGCGTCATTGATAACCTGATATCCAACGCTGTCAAATTCTCACATCAGGAAACGGAGGTGAGGCTGCTCCTAGAAAGCGACGAATCCACAGTCACTCTAAAGGTAGAAGACCAAGGTCCCGGAATTCCAAAGGACGAGTTTGATTCTCTTTTCAAAGAATTCGGA
>JAUHWE010000331.1 GCA_030424825.1 Verrucomicrobiia bacterium | reverse complement strand
TGTCGGTTACGCTCCGCTCCATCGCCTCTGCGTAAGCCAAGACGTTAGCCAAAGAAAAAGAGCATCTTGCCACAGAGCAAAAACCTCCTGCCGTAGATTCTATAAGCATCCCGGAAATCAAAAAAATGACTATCCAAGAACGACTTACGACAATGGAGCACATCTGGGATTCGCTCTGCCACAAAGATATTGAACCGGAGTCACCTGATTGGCACGAAACGATTCTGGCCGAAAGAAAGAAGATCATGGATTCTCCGGATACCAAATTTCTAACGATCGAGCAGCTTCGAGAGCGTTATCGCTAATGGAAATCAGGACAGTCGTCACCCTTGAAGAGGCTGCCAAGACTTGGACGCCGGAAAGGCGTTTTAAGATTTCAACGAAGAAGGGATCGGCCTCTACTTCATCGACAGCCTTCTTTCGGACATCGAATCGCTAAAACTTCTATCCGGAATACATGGAAAGAAATATGGATTCTTCCGAATGCTATCCAAACGTTTTCCCTTCGCTGTATATTACGATATTGATGGAAACATTGCGCGAGTAACAGCAGTTCTAGACATGCGTAGAGATCCAGCTTGGATCAGGAAAGAACTACAACGAAGACAGGACTAACATTAAAGGGACCTGTGAACCGTAGTTAGACCGAAGTGGTCAAGGCCGCGAAGAAATTGGAGTTATTGGACAATCTCTAACTCCACTTTGCTAGATTTCGAACGATCGTTATTAGGCAGGGCAACGACCTCCGGGCGCGCCGTGTTTTTATGATCTGCTTGTGCGGCACGCCCGGAGGTCGTTGCCCTACCATTCAACATTTAATAAATGTAGACCTAAGAGACTGTCTAATAAATCGTATTCAAGCCCCGATTCACACACCTTCATTGGATTATTCTATTGTAGGTCGTCTCGCCGAGGCGACTTTCTAATCATCGGCGGGTCAGCCACCGACAGGTCGGCGGCTTCGTTGCTGACATTGGTAGCGGGCGATCTCCGAGCGCCCATTGGTGTATCTATCTAACTGGGAATGAATAAGGAATTGACTGTCTACTGCTCTGTATTTATGCCACTCGAACGGTTTGTTTGTATCTAACCACTATCTAAATGGAATCTCCTCTTTCGCTTCCAACAGAGGCACCTCATGGGTGGCTTCGCACCCAATTTTGTACCGCCGTTACCCTGTTGGCATCTTTGTGGGGACTGGTATCAGTACAAGAAACCAAGGGGGTTATATTGGCTCTGCATGAGGGGGCCACCTCACCTATTACTTCGGGTTGGGATGATTTTGGAGGTAAGGTTGGCTATTCTTTCGACATATACGATTATGGCGGTGAAGGCGTATTAGAGGTTAGCGATCCAAGTACCGCTGCGGGATCGACACGCGGGTATCAGTATATTCCAAGCGCGATGGAGCGGGACTTAGGTGAAACATACGGCTGGAAGTACACAGCGCGTATTTTGATGCCGGACGAAGACGATGCCCCAGACGGGTCTGTTCATGCTGAGTACAGCGACGGGGCGCGTCGGTGGAGTCTTAATTTCGGTTCAAATGATGTCTTTGGAGATCCTCTTGTTCGTGCAGGAGCCGAAGATGAGATCGTGGTCGAGGGAGGGCGTGGTTTGTTTCATGATTATTCGTTGTACAAGCCACCGGGTATAGCCAACGCGGAATTTTCAATTAACGGTCAATTACAACAATCGAGCGTAGCCCCGGGAAATATTGCCTTACAGCGTTTCATGTTCGGTGCGAACTCTTCTGCTGACACGGGACGAGCGCTCTACAGTCGCATATCGCTGGAAATCTTCCCTCCTCTCAATACGTATTTGCTAGAAAACTACGAATTGGATGGAGACGCAGTCGAACGCATTTCTTCAAGCGCTAACTCGCTGGAGAACGTAAGCGCCACCGATGATCGGAATGGAGCCTCCAGTGCGGCCTTACTATTCGCTGGGGACGATTCGCGGGTTGTATTGTCTGATTCCGCTTTCGATCCCAGTGACGACTTTACACTCGCGGCTTGGATTCGCCCTGACGACAATGAGCCAGGAGCTCGGAGACGCATCATCAGCAACTGGGATGGATCGTATGCTGGAACCAAGACGGGTACTGTCATTCTAGAAACCCATACTAGTCGAGAGGACGGTAAGACGCGGGTGCGTTTCACCATTTGGGATAGCGTCGATACGGTCAGGACTTTGGTAAGCGCGGAGCCGGTTTTGGTCGGAGCTTGGTCTCATGTCGCGGCTCGCGTGGTACATGGTCACATGGCCCTATTCATTAACGGCAGGGTCTCGGGGCGATTGGATATTCGCTCGTATGTAAAATTGAATACAGATTACAACTGGGGTATCGGCTGTGATGGTAGTGATATCGAAGAGGCAGAAGGTGGCTTCGTAGGTGCGATTGACGATGTTCAGCTCTACACCGAGGCGTTGTCGGATAGTGAGATTGTCGAAGTCATTGAGCAGAAGGCCCTACGTTGGACGGAAAGCAGTATCGCTGATGGCGCTAAGGATGTCGATCCTGCCGCAAGCGTGATATTGACGTTTAGCGATACGTTGGACGCATCGACGCTTGGCGCATCCGCTGTTTCGCTGCGAGGGTCGCGTTCAGGTGAGATTTCTTTCGATTTCGTCGAAACGGGTGATGCGATCGAGCTAACGCCGCACTCTCCCTTCCAGGAGAGTGAACTTGTCGAGTTGACGGTGAATGAGTCCCTTACCTCCCTATCGGGATCCCGCTCGCTCTCGCGCAAGATTCAGTTTCGGACGACCTTATCTGAAAGGGAGGAGCTTTATGCACGGGAGACGAAATCGAGAGGGATCAGCAATGTTGGCTTATTGGTGGATGGGGCGACTGGAGCCTTTTCTCAGGAGCTCAACCTGCTGACAGTGGAAAGTGTGCGCCCCATCAATGTGACCCTCCGCTACAATTCACTATTGGACTGGGAAAAGAGCAGCGTTGGCTACGGTTGGACCCATGCCTATCTCGCTCACCTTGAGGAAGCGGACGATGGCACGGTCACGGTCTACTACGATTCGAGTCGGCATAACGTTTTCACCGAGTCCGAGGAGGAACCCGGACGCTACCAATCTGAAGACCTTACCGCGCGCTTCGATTCCATACTCAGAAAACCGTTTGGTCGATTTCGACAGAGCGATAACTGGGTGGTGGGAAGGAAGGACGGAACGACCTATGTTTTCGGCGCGCGAGGAAATCTTCTCGGTATCGCAAACCGGATCGGGCAATATATTTTGGTCGAGTACGAGGCGACCCGTCCGGTGGCAATCTACGATTACTACAGCAATCGAAAGATATTCCTTAATTACGACTCGAAAACCGGGCTGCTCGAATCCGTATCTGATCTGGGCACTGGACTCTTTAGCGCCTTCCGCCAGGTCTTTCTGGAATACGACGAGCACAGTCGTCTCGTTGCGTCGCACGACCCAGTGGACGCGGGTATGAGCGAAGTGATCCCGTCCATGTCACCTCAGGCGATACCCGACAACGAAGCAGCTGGACTGGTTGTGGATACGGAAATCGAGGACGATTTGCTCATTGGGGTGACGACCCTGCGATTTACGATCGAGCATCGGCGGCAAGAGGATTTAGAAGTCTTTTTGGAATCTCCCGCAGGCACTGAAATTCGTGTTTTAAATCGTGATTTTGGAAGCGGAACTGCGAGCAGTCCGTCGAAGGAACGGTACTTCGATTTCAATGGCGAGAATGCGAAAGGCACCTGGCGATTAAAAGTCTATGACAGGCGCTCCGGAGAGTTCGGAACCCTATCCAACTGGCGGCTGATTTTCTCCGGTCCGAGTAATCCGGTAAACCTGACTTATTCCGACCCAGTCCTGTCTCCTTCAGGTTCGAGCCGTATCGTGGAGGCGACGGATGCCTTGGGCGAACGCTTCTTTTCCGTAGACTATGACGGCCAGCGTCGGGTCATCGCTCAGGATGACGGACTCGATAGCACTCCGAAGGCCCGATTCGAATTCGAATGGACCGACTCCAATCTGTATCGCACTCACTACTACGATCGGCTTGGAAGTCGCTGGACAATGGAGCACGATCGAGACCTTCAGCTTCTTTCGAGTAGAAATCCGCTAGGCGGTGTGGCACGTTGGGGTTACGACGAAAATGGACTGTGCGTGAGCTCACAAGATCCGCTGGGGCGAAAGACAGTATTCGCCTATGATGAATCGGGATTGTTGACGAATGCCACGGATCCAGCGGGTCACACGACCACTTTTGAATACAGTGGCGGCCGCGTCCTAGCGATCGAAGACGCTAAAGGGCAACGGACTGATTTTTTCTATTCCGGCGGCAATCTTATGACAGTAACCGACTCTCTCGGCTTTTATACCAGACGAGTGTTCTCCGAAAGCGGAGAATTGCTGGAGATAAAATTAGAGGATGGAGGAGAGATCGATTACACGTGGGAAAACGGTCTACTTCGCTCTGCCAGACATGCTCAGATCATTGGACTTGGCTCGGACCTGTCTCATGATCCTGCGGGGAGGCCTCTGGTTCTTACCGACGGAGAAGGCTACCAGACGCAGTTGAGCTATCGTCCGAATGGGGACATTGTTTCGAGAACTGATCCGCAAGGTAACGTGACCCGCAAGGAATTCGACCATCGCTCGCGGCTCATTGAGGATGAAAATAAAAAGGGTTTCAGCTATCAGTTCGAGTACGATGCGAATGATAACCTCGTCCGAGAGATAGACCCACTCGGTCGTGAAAGTTTGTTCTTCTATGATGCAGAAGATCGCTTGGTCCGTGGAGTAAACTACGGCGGTTTGGAGTCGCTTTACGAATATGACGCCAATGGCTCTCTCGCATCGATTACAGGACCGAACGGGGTCAAGCTCAGCTACACCTACGATCTAGCGGGGAATCAATTGAGCACAATTGGTCCTAAAGGAAATTCGATTGAGCGCCTCAGGTACGACGAGCGAGACCTCGTCATCGCCAAAACGGATGCCTACGGAAACGAAACCGCTATCGAATACGACGAAATTGGTAGACAAATTTCAACTACGGATCAGCAAGGACGCGTGACAAGCTACGAGTACGACGAGCTAGATCGCCTAGTCTCCGTTACCGATCCGCAAGGGCGGATCTTTCGAAAAAGCTATTACGATGACGACCTTCCGAAAGATTTAACTCAACCAGATGGCATTTCGGTGGAGTTAGCCTACGACATGGCGAACCGTCCTGTTGGCGAGCGAACATTCTTCTACTCCCCTCCCGGCGATCGTTACGACGGTCGAGATTTATTGGTAAAGGACAATTTGCCCGGCGGTGGAGAGTTCGATATTCAATACGATCAGATTGGTCGGATCAGCCAGATCGTCGAAAATACTTCGGGAGGCGGTACCGTCCGCTCCGTTCAGTATGAATACGACGCGAATGACAATGTCAGTCTTTTACGCGATCACATCCCTTCGGCGGGTATATCAAACGCAACTTCCTCGCGGACCTACGATGACTTAGATCGCATCACAAGCTACATTGAGGAGGCTGGAAATGGAATTGCTTACGCCTATTACCCGAGTGGAAAGATCAGGCGTCTCACTTACCCGGATGGAAAGACGGTAGAGTACTCGTATGACTTGCATAATCGACTGGAGAAAGTGGTCGACTGGGCGGACCGTGAGACGCTTTATACCTACAACGATTTCGGGCTCGTCGAGACAATCACCTTTCCGAACGGATCGTATCGACTGATTGTA
>JAUHWE010000330.1 GCA_030424825.1 Verrucomicrobiia bacterium | reverse complement strand
CCGCCCCGAATGAGAAATTACCCGTACGGCCTTCACGGAACGTGACCTTTAAATCACGACGCCCGGGAATCTGATTGATTTGCGGCGTCACATTCACGTCTTCGAAGTACCGGGTATTTTCGAGACGCATGCGCGACGCATCCATGCGCACGCTATCAAAGGTACTGCCGGGCCCGAGGGCTAACTCACGGATCACAACCGTACTTTTGGTCTTGGTATTCCCTTCAATCTCGATCGACTCTACTTGGTACTTTTCGCTTTCGTAGATCTCGTACTCGATATCGATATTGCCAGTGGTCACATTGGGAACTCTCGTGAGACGAACGCGCGTCTCCATGTATCCAAATTGACCATAAAAGTCTTCAATTCGCTCAAGGTCTTCATCCAGGCGTTCAGGCCGGTACCGGTCGCCCGGTTTAACCCTTAGCATCAAACGAAGAATATCGTCCTTGTAGAGCTCGTTGCCTTCAAAATTGATACTGCCAACCTTGTATTCCTTACCCTCTTCAACCCCGACTTCGATGACCATTTTCCGCTTCGAAGGATAGGAGAATTGCACCTGCGAGGGATCGATATCGATATCCAGATGGCCTTCTTCCATATAGACATCCTTCAAGGTCTCGAGATCATCCTCAAACTGGTCCGCATCGAACTTGCCTGAACCCGTGAAAAGCGAAAAGAACCCCTTCTTCTTGGTCTTGATCTTACGGCGCAGCTTGCGGGAACTCACATTCTCATTCCCGGTGAATTTAACCTTGCTGATCTTGTACTTGCCCCCTTCTCGAATCCTGTAGATGACATTCCCGAATCCAGTAGCTGGATTTCGGTCGATCTCGTATTCCACACGGGCTTGGGAATAGCCTCTCTTTAAATAATACTCTTTGAGGGTATGAGCCCCCTCTTTTACGCGCCGCTCGTTCAGAATATGGTTGGCCTGAATCTCGAGCTCATTTTCTAAACGCCGGTCCCTAATCTTCTCGTTCCCGTCGAAACTGATAGAAGCAATCCGGAATTTTGGGCGTATATCGAAAAATAGATCTACCTCGTCTTCCCCAATGGGCTGCAGCCGAACTTCAATGTGCTCGAAAAGCTGAGTTCGGTAGAGCGTTCGAATATCGCGGTCTATCGCGATCTGGTCGTAAACCTCTCCCTCGCGCAGCGACATGTTGGCCCGGGCAACCTCCTCGTTCACATTGGACAAGCCCGTAAAATTGATGATGACCTTCCGAATCGTTGGCGGTTCGACGTTCTCAGGGCTCTCGGCAACCTGCGCATGGGCTGCTGAAAACAGAGAGGCGAAAGCGAAAAGCGGGAGAAGAAGGTGTCTGGCGGAGCTATTCCGTATGGTTTTCAAAGCGGGTGTATTCTTTTCGGAAGGTTAATTTAATTTCCCCAACCGGACCATTTCGTTGCTTGGCGATGATTAGGTCGGCGGTGTCGGCTGCTACCGAATGCTCGTCTCCCGCGTCTTTAGGTCGAGCCAAAAGCAGAACCACATCAGCATCTTGCTCAATGGATCCCGATTCGCGGAGGTCGGAGAGTTTCGGTTGTCGTTTTTCTTTCTCGGAATCACGGTTTAGCTGACTTAGTACAATCACAGGAACGTTGAGTTCCTTGGCAAGGGTTTTTAATCCTCTAGAAATCTCAGATATTTGTTGTTCCCGCTGTATTTTGGGATCCGTCCCCGTAATTAGCTGAAGATAGTCGATCACAATCAGGCCCATGTTGTCATTCCGGGCCCAGATCCGCCGCGCTTTCGCCCGCAACTGGTTGATGGTTACATGCCCCGAATCGTCGATCCACAATCGCGCATTCTTGAGCTCCTTGGCGGCTTGGGCCAATTCCTGTTGCTCCTCTTTGTTTACAAAGCCTTCCCGCAAACGCTGAGAGCTTACCTTCGCCCGACTCGTCAGCAAACGCATGGCGAGTTGCTCGGCACTCATTTCCAAGCTGAAGATAAGGACTCCCGCACTTTGCCTGCCAGGCTTTTCCGGCAAGGCCACCGCTTCGGCAATATTCATAGCCAAACTCGTCTTCCCCATCGAAGGGCGGGCTGCGAGAACCATCATTTCCTGCGGATGAAGCCCAAAGGTCATTTTATCGAGATCGTCAAATCCAGAAGACAAGCCGGCCAATTCGCCTCGACCCGCAATGAGTTTCTGCACGAGCTTTACCGCATCATCGACCGACTTTTTGATCGGTTGGGACGTATCTGCGACCCGGTCGTCGCTGATCGCGAAAATCTCCTTTTCGATGTCGTCGATAAAGTTCTCCAACCCGCCATCGAGCTGTGGCTCAAAACAGCTCTTCACCGTTTTGGTCGCCGTGTAAATTAAGCGCCTTAAAAGGTATTTTTCTCGAACAATATCGAGGAAGTAAGAGGCGTGCGCGGTCGTCTCGATTTGAGTGGCTAACTCCGCAATGTACACGGGTCCGCCAATTTCCGCAAGCTGCCCCCGAGTGTTCAACTCTTCCGCAAGTACCTTCGCATCCAGTATCGATTTCGTCTCGAAAACCTCGACACAAGTCTTGTAGATAGTCTGGTGGGCTTGACTATAGAAAGCCTCCTGCGGCAGCTTCATTGCCAGACAGCGTGAGATCACCTCTGCCGGATCAATCAGGCAAGCTGCGAGCAGCCCCTTTTCCGCATCCAGGCTGTGGGGCAACGTCCGCCCTGCCGTAACTAAATCGACAGGAGCGTTTAGAGTTTCCGTACTCGAAGGCTTAAACGGCATGACCTGTTAAGCCTAAAGAGCGATCAATCTTCGGAAGAAGCTGCTTCCTCTTCCGCGTTTTCTTCGACGATTGGGTTTTCTGATACAACGTCGAATTTCAACTCGGCATCAATTTCCTGGAAAACCTTGATCGTCACCGCGTGCTGCCCAATTTCCTTAATCGGCTCGTTCAACTGAACCTGCTTGCGGGTGATCGCATCGAATCCTGCCTCAATTAGCTTCTCGTGAATGTGGATAGCAGTGACCGCTCCGAACATTTTTCCGGAATCACCTGTTTTCACTGCGATCGCGAAATGCGTTTCGGAAATCTTCGCTGCTTGCACCTTCGCATCCTCAAGATTCTTCGCTTCACGCTCGGCGCGGCGAACTTTGAGCGCTTCGATCTGCTTGCGGTTGGCCCGGGTTAGAGGAACCGCGTATTTTAGCGGGAGAAGGAAATTGCGGGCAAAACCTGCTTTAACCTTAACTTGGTCGCCTTCGGCTCCCAAATTTTCAACGGGCTGAATGAGTAGTACTTCGCTTGTAGCCATGGCGTAATGTGATTAAATTGTGTGTATTTGGAAATTGGTTAATTTAAAAGGGAACGTCTTCTTCGATATCCTCGCTCTTGCTGGAAGATTCGCTCGCAGGAGCGCTTTCCCGGGCAGGAGGGGCCGAGTCCGAAGGGCTGTAACCACCGCCTTCTCCGCGCTGACTAATCAGCTGCATATTCTCGAGGACGACCTTCATTTTGCTGCGTTTCTCGCCTTCCTTGTTTTCCCAGGAATCGAGTTTCAGGCGGCCCTCTACAAACAGCGGGTTCCCCTTGGTCACGTATTTAGAAATAGTTTCTGCCTGACGGCCCCAAGCCTCGACATCAACAAAGGTAGTCTCCTCCTGACGCTCTCCATTCGAATTGTTGTAAATCCGGTTAACGGCGAGTCCAAATTGACACACTGCGGTCCCTGAAGGCGTGGCCCGCAATTCTGGATCGCGGGTAAGGTTTCCCATCAGAAGGACTTTGTTGAAATTTGGCATGGGACTGAGCGGGGTCGGAAATTAAGAAGCAATTAGATCTTCTGAATTATCTTGTGCGAGACGAGTTTGTTCAAGCGAAGTTTTTCAAGCACGTTCCTGTGCATGCTTGAGTCGCCGGAGAGCTTGAATTGAGCATACACTCCAGACTCGTAGCGCCGGTCAGCAGATCGAGCGAAGTCGTGCTTGCCAAGATTCTGGGCTGAGGTGACCTCGGCGCCCGCGCTTTCAAGCTCGCTTTTGAGCCCTTCAACGAGCTCGTCGGCGTTTTCTTCGCGACCGCGAGTATCGAGGATAAAAGTTGCCTTATAGTTGGCCATCTTCTCTGTCTTTGTTTTTCGGTTTTCGGTTTATGTGAATCATCGCCTTGTCGGCTCCCTCTCGTAGCAGCCTGTCGAGGCAATCGAGATAGCGCTCCATCGAAGCGCCGATTAAGGTTTCGTCTTCCTTACTAAAATTTCCCAACACGTAATTCGCAAGACTCATTTCTTTGGGCGTCTTCTGGCCAATGCCTATCCTCAGACGTGTAAAGGTCGGTTTGATACGCGAAATGATATCGACGAGGCCATTGTGTCCTCCAGGACCTCCTGCCGTGCTGACTTTCATTTCACCGACTTTCAAGTTTATCTCGTCGTAAATGACGACCACTTCTTCGGGCGGTATTTTATAAAAGCTGCACGTCTTTTGGATGCTGAGTCCACTCTCGTTCATAAATGTACGAGGTTTAAGCAAATAAACCTTCGCCCCTCCATCGGGGACGAATTCCGAGAAATCGCCTTTTAAATTGCGGTTTTTCGTCCACTCGCTGGCGCCATGCTTGGAAGCGAAGGCGTCTATGACTCGAAAACCAATGTTGTGGCGAGTCGCTTCGTACTCGCTACCAGGGTTACCGAGACCGACAATAAGCCGATAGCTCATGGAGGAAAAATTGGGATTGTTTGAAAGAACAAAAAACGAGTCGCCAGCATACGCCGGGACTCGCCGGAAAAAATCTAATGCTAATTAATGACCGTGAATACTGGCTGCTCGGCATGATCCATGTATTCTACACCATCGATAGCAGGCAACTCCTTAATATGAATCAGGTCGCCCACTTTCAGTTCTCTTACATCGCTCTCGATAAATTCGGGGATGTTTTTAGGAACCGCGCGAATCGCAACCGAATGGGCCACATGTTCTAATGTACCGCCCTCGTTCTTGACGCCCCAAGGCTCGCCAACGGCGTGTACCGGTACTTCCACCTGAACAATTTCGTCGTCTGCGACTTCACGGAAATCGACGTGCAAGTACCTGTCAGTAATAGGATGACGCTGTACTTCTTGTATAATAGAAGTACGGGCAGCTCCCTTTCCTTCTTTCACTTTTACGACTGGCGTGCTGTTGCCAATCGCCCGAAGCGCAACTCGTAGCTCGCTGGAGTCCACAAACAATTTCGTAGGCTCTTTTGTTTTGCCGTATGCGATCGCGGGGATCTTGCCCTCTTTGCGTAGGCGTCCCGAGGCGGAAGAGCCTCCTTCTTTACGAGTTGTAGCGTTGATTGTAAGCTGTTTCATTTTCCTGAAATCTGTCCACTCTCAGACGTCACGCCAATGAGAGGAGCGGAGAAACGTAAGACGCGTTCTTTGGAAATCAATCAAAAGTTTCGATCAAGTCCACTTTTCTCGAAAAAGCTCAATCTAAGAGTTGACAAGGACGAAACAAACCGGCTTTTTCCTCCCCCATCGTTGCCCTGTAGCTCAGTGGTAGAGCAGGTGACTGTTAATCACTTGGTCGTTGGTTCGAATCCAACCGGGGCAGCCATTTTCAACGATTCACCGTCCCCTACCGGACGGTTTTTTTATATCCAGGCAACGACGCCCTATTGGATTTGAACCAACGCGGTGGTTCGACGGAGCGAGCCCGCGAGCGGAGAGGGGGCATGCAGCGCATGAGGGCGACAGCCCCGAAGGCGAGGCACCGAGCCGCAGCCAATCCAACCGGGGCAGCCATTTTCAACGATCCACCGTCCCCTACCGGACGGTTTTTT
>JAUHWE010000329.1 GCA_030424825.1 Verrucomicrobiia bacterium | reverse complement strand
GAGCGAGGTGTCGAACCGAATCTGTAACCACTGTTTTCCAGTAGGCACGCTCCCTTTCCTCGGAATCGGCGATTGAGACATCCTTCTCCAATCCCTTTAAGGCTGATTGGAAGGCTCGTTCCAGAGAGGCAGCGTCAAGGACGAGTTTGTGCGCGGCAAGAACCTCTTGATAGATCGTCCCGACCGATGGGTTGGGGAAGAAAAGGGTTCCGGCAGCGTCGAACGTTACGGCTTCAATGGGGATTGGCACGCTTACTGATTTCCCAGTTTCCGTAGGTAGTCATAGGAATAGATCCCAGTGTTGTGCCCGTCAGAAAAGTGGAACCGAAACGCGTAGTTGCCGACGGGGGTCCACGATTCGATTTCGACCTGCGAGTAGTCCTTCCCAGATTCGCCGCCGTACTGAGCGCCAAATATATCCTTCTCTCCCGATACGGAAGCGCTGAGTGAGTGGGCCCTGAGCTTTGACGAAGCGATGTAGCTCTCTTCGCCATCTTCCCAGACGATTGCCAGTTCGGAGCCTATCAGCTGCATGTTTTTAGGTGGAATCATTGGCGGGAAACTATGAGCGAAATCTGAATGATCAATGCTAGGCTCGTAGTCCGGAAGCTGAAATTTTGCCTTTGGGCACGCCGTTACGATTCGGTTTCTAGAAATTCACCGGCTCTGCCGTAAAAAGCCCGCTAAAGTATGGGCCATTCACAAGTTGTTCATACTTAAGATGGGTCAGGGTGGCGAAAGATTTTGACAAAGTGGGGAGGAATGGGGAATTTTGGGGGACTTTTCACGAAGTCTCACACAATTCAGCCATGTCATCCCACGCCAGAATGATTTACGTTGGCCAGCACCAGCGTAATTTAGATTCGAAGAGTCGCTTAGCGATTCCTTCGAAATGGCGTTTTGATGGAGATTCTGAAGATGGGTATCTGGCATTGCCGGATCCTAGTGGGTGTATTCTTGTACTGCCTCCGCAGCAGGCTGCGAAATTGTACGATAAAGTAGAAGCACAGCAATTGAGCGATGAAGATGCTCAAGAGCTGCAGGACAAAGTTTTCTCACAGGCTGTCTTTTTTAGCTGCGACAAGCAAGGCCGGATTAACTTGCCTGACGATCTTCTGCAGCACTCGGGAATTGAGAAGGAGGCTATCCTAGTGGGCCGAATGGTCAACTTCCGGATATGGAGCCCGGAAAGATGGGCAAAGATCGATCCTAAATCCAACAATGAGGATCTGGGTAAACTGATGAAACGGGCAAATTGGTAAGGAGGATATTCTGATGGTCAAAAAGCGCAGTTCACGAGCCTCAATCATTTCATCGATATTCGGATTTTCGTCTGGGCGTTTGCACCGTGGTGATGGGCTTGGACGGCTTCAGCTATTTGGAATGAGTGGGACCTTTGGTCACGGGATTGAAAAGCACAGCGACAATTGGAAAATCGGGGAACCGGCTCCCGATAAAGTTACGGTTCGCAAAAGCATGCAGGACCTCGCCGATCAACGCCGATCAGAGGCGAGCGAGCGAATTGCTGGGCAGAAGGAAAAGGGCTTCTATGATTTCAATAGTAGATAGTCTGATTTCATACGCGCCGATGGAGGGACACGTTCCAGTACTTTCGCAAGAAACGCTGTCGTTTCTCGATCCGGTAGACGGTGGGGTTTACCTCGACTGTACCTTTGGAGGTGGGGGCCACACGAGAATGATCCTAAATGCCGCTGACACGACGGTCGTCGCTTTGGATCAGGACCCACAGGCTGTAGAGCGGGCTAAAGCGTTCACTCAAGAATTTGGCGACCGGTTCCGGTTTCGCCGCATGAATTTCGCAGATCTGGAGAACTTGGAAGAAGGGCCCTTTGACGGCATCCTATTCGACTTTGGAGTCTCTTCTTTTCAACTCGATCAACTCGATCGCGGCTTTTCCTTTCGTGGAGAGGCGCCTCTTGATATGCGAATGAACCCGGAAATGGGGATTTCGGCTGCTGATTGGCTCGCCTCTGCGAGTCGACAGGAACTGATACAAGCGATCCGCAATTACGGGGAAGAAAAAAACTGGCGTCGCATTGTCGACGCTATCATCGAAGCAAGGACGCAGTCACCACTCCAGTCTACCCAGGACTTGTCGGAACTTATCCTATCCTGCACTCCGGCAAGGCTGCGTTTCGCTTCGAAAATCCATCCCGCGACGAAAACCTTCCAAGGAATTCGCATTGCGGTGAACAATGAGATCGAGGTCATCGAGACCGGGCTCCCTGCCGCTTTTCAGCGGTTAAAGCCCAACGGCAGATTGTGCGTGATCAGCTTCCACTCGTTGGAGGACCGGATCGCGAAGAACCTGTTTCGACGTTGGGCCGGACGACCGGAACCGGGAGATAATCGACCTCAGGACATGCGTGAGAAAAAGGCGGAGTTGCTTACCCGCCGCCCAGCAATCGCCGGCGATAGGGAGATCGCGGCAAATTCGCGGAGCAGATCCGCGAAACTCAGAGCGCTAAGGAAAGCGGACAAGTAAACCATGATAACAACCAACCTAAGGAGTAGCAGGAAAATGAACAACAGCATTATACTTAAAGAAGCGCTAAATCGACAATTCGTGGCATTGGCCACACATGTGCCACTGGAGAGCGGCGTATTTGAATGCAAACGGAGCGAGGCAATCGGCTCGAATAAACCATCAATTTCGTTTAAGTCGTTCGAAAGAGCGTATCCGGTTTTTCAGGATTCGTCATCGGCGACATTAGAAGCTAGATGAATCGGAACTCAAATAATTCCCGTACGGCCAACCAAATACTGAATCGAGTGATTCTGTATTCGTTGGCTATGCTGGCCCTTGTCGGAGGGTTTGGCGTTTTGACGGTTTGGATGCGGCATCAGACATCGCAGACTGCAAATCGTATCCAGTCAATTGAGCAGAAGATCGTGGAGGAACGACGAACGCTTTCCCAGTTGGACGTCGACGTGGCGATCGCCATGTCGACTGACCGGCTCATGGATTTGAACCGAAGACTGAAGCTTGATCTTCAGGAGCCGGTTTACACACAGATTGTTCACGTAACGGAAAATGTTGAATCGCGACTGTACGAAAAAAGTGCGAACAGCGTTTTCACCGCATCCCTTTCATCAGGTAATTAGTGGCTAATGGCGAAGAGCTTTGCTCCAAGAATCAGATTCTGGACGCTCGCTTTGTGTATCCTAATTGGATACGGAGCGATAGGGTATCGCCTTGTCGAATTGCATGTTATTGATGCACCTCGATTGAACGAGGAACTGCAAAACAGTCGTTATCGTGTGATTCCCTTGAATTCCCGCAGAGGGGATATTTTCACCTATGACTTAAATGGTGGAAAGGAGTTGTTCGCCACCAGCCAGACATTGCTGGAGGTCGGAATAGACCCTACGTTGTTGGATGAAAACGACTTGGGCAAGCTTCCTGAGCTGAGTCGATTGCTTGGCAAGCATCTCGCTAGTGTAGAGAAAGTTTTCGGGGCAAGTGGGAATCGACTTCCGGAGCTTAGTAAAACCAGTCGGGAAAGGTGGCGTCTGCTGGCGAGAAGAATTAACGAGAGCACCTACCAGAAGATTCTGGATTTGGAAATTTCTGGATTGTATGGAACCAGACAATACGAACGTGTCTATCCCAAAAATGCGTTGGCGTCTCACGTTGTGGGCTTTGTCCGGAGGGATGGGGAGTCGGTATTTGGGATAGAGAAGGAATTTGATTTCTATTTGAGTGGACAGCGTGGCTGGAGGGAGTCCGAAGTTACAGCGGGCCAGGAAATGGCGCAATTTAGAAGACGCTATGTTCCAGCTAGGGATGGTATGAGCCTCGCCTTGTCGATTGACTCTTATGTGCAGCACCAGATCGAGGCCGAACTTCAGCTCATTGCAGAGAAGTTCCAACCCGAATCCGCCTGCATCATCGTGTCTGACCCCTACAACGGTTTCTTGCTGGGATTGGCGAACTACCCGACTTTCGATCCGAATCACTACACGAAGTTTGAACAGTCCGCACATAAGAATCGGGCGATGACAGATCCGATCGAACCGGGTTCGACTTTCAAGATCGTCGCTGCGAGCGCTGCTTTAGAGGAAAGGCTGGTCAATGTTTATACGGAGTTTGATTGCTCGCTTACAACTTTAGTGATGCCGAACGGCTACGTGGCGAAGTTACCAAAGGACTGGAAGCCTTTTGGGACTCTTTCGGTAGAGGAGATTGTCACCAATTCTTCGAATCGGGGAGCGGCTCACTTGGGGAAGCTCTTGGGTCCTGACAAGTTCTACGACTATGTACGAAAGTTTGGATTTGGTGAAAGGACGGGGCTTGATATCGGAGTGGAATCGAGGGGGATTCTCCACCCTGTTCGCAATTGGGATGGACTGACGCTTTCAAGAATGCCGATGGGGCATGCCGTTTCAGCGACTCCATTGCAGATTCATTACGCTATGGCTTCGGTTGCGAATGGCGGGTTGTTGATGAGATCGCAGATCGTTTCCAGAATATTGGATACAAATAGCGAGGAAGCGGTTACGTTCGGCCCTATGGTGAGACGCCGAGTTATCTCGAGCGAAACCGCCCGTACAATGTCGGAATTACTCGTGAAGACTGCCTCGTCAGGAGGGACAGCCCATGGGGCGGAGATTTCGGGATATCGAGTTGCTGGGAAAACCGGTACCACGCAGAAAATCATAGATGGCCGATACTCGTCTCATCACCACGTAGGTTCTTTTTCCGGATTTTTTCCGGCGGATGACCCTAGTGTTGTCATAACTGTGATTGTTGATGGATCAACTACCAATATGCCGGTGTCTGGAAGTGGAGCGGCGGTTCCATCGTTTAAACGCATTGCCGAGAAGCTGATACCTTACTATGCGATCACTCCGAGAGAGGAGAATGCGGCGTTTGCGTTGAGCGGAGAAGCAGCCGTTGGACACACGGGCAATTGAGCCTAGCGGGGAAATGGACAAAGCGATACATAGAACACCGGAAGAGCGGTATGGGAGCAGGTGGCGCATGGAGAGGTTAACAAAAATGAGTGAGGCTGGGAAAAGGCTAAGTAAGTTGCTGAAGAAGAGCGGGGCGAAATTGAAGCGAGGATCTCCGGATCCCTTGGTGACTCGGCTGGTGATTGACAGTAGGAGGGTCACTCCCGGAAGTTTGTTTTTCGCTCTTCCCGGACTGCGCCACGATGGTAACTCGTTCATCGATGAAGCGCTTCATCGAGGAGCGGTGGGTATCGTCTCCAATGCGCCGCGAAGGTTCGGCAACTCGAAGGCGGTATTCGTTCAGTCAGACGATTCCCGTGTTACTTTGGCCAAGGTCGCTCGACGGTTTTTTGGAAAGCCGGACAAGGACTTGGACTTGTTTGGAATTACGGGTACAAACGGGAAAACTACCGTTTCCTACCTGGCCAAGCATTTCCTTTCACTTGACGGTATCAAAACGGGCTGTCTTGGGACTATTGGATACGATTTGGTCGATAGGGTTTTGCCTTCGTTCCGCACAACTCCCGAGGCGCATGATTTGTGTGAACTGCTTTCGCAAATGAGGAGTTTTGGTTGTAAGCGAGCCATCATGGAAGTCAGCTCCCACGGAATTGATCAACTCAGGGTCGCGGAACTTAAATTTAAAGTGGGCGTCTTTTTGAACCTGACTCGCGACCATTTGGACTACCATGGAGACATGGAGAACTACTTTGGAGTAAAGCGGCGATTCATAGATGGGGAGATTGGCTCCGTCCCTAAAAAGTTAGCAATCAATGTCGACGATCCCTACGGTTGCCGTCTTGCGG
>JAUHWE010000328.1 GCA_030424825.1 Verrucomicrobiia bacterium | reverse complement strand
CCACCAGTTCCTCGCAAGCGATGATACACATCGCCATGACTCGACTTATGGTCGCCAGACTTGCCTAAATGGACTTATTGGACACTCTCTCAGAGAGCCTCAATCGCTTTGATCGCTTTGGCTTCCTGCAGGTAGCCAACAACCGCATTAATCAGTACAACAAAGAAAATTACGCCTGCATCCACAAACTCCCCTAAGAACAAGGTCACTGTTGTTGCCGCGATCAGTATGTAGACAAGCGGCTGGTTGAACTGGAGTAGAAATCGCTTAAGAGAGCTATCCCCCTTCTTCGCCGTCAGTGCGTTTGAGCCGAATCGAGTTTTCCGTATGGATACTTCATCCAACGAAAGCCCAACTTCGGTACTCGTCGCCAATTCAGTTTCGACCTGTGACAAGGGCACACTGTGCCATGCCAAATTCATTGAAGACGGGCGGTTATTCTCTTCCATTACACTGCAAACATTCGAACCGACTGCCGATTCAAGCCTGACTCACTTTAAAGTTATCCGGCTTAATAGTCAGTACCGAGCAAGCCACTTTATGCAAAATCTTTTCTGCTGTATTTCCAACCAGGAAGCCTGAAAGGCCGGCCCTCGACACCGTTCCCATCACAAGCAGGTCCGCTTTGAAGTGCTTTATGAATACAGGTAGCACCACTTCCGCAGGACCTTCATGGACATGAACCTTGGTGATCTCTTTATCGAAGGGCTTGAGAAATTCCTTTAACTCATGACGGCTTTTCTCCTTTTTCCGATCCAGCCACTCGTCTAGAACGTTGTCGTCTACACTACCGCGCAACACGGCTTCACCCGATATTGACGAAGCATGCAACACATGCAGCTCACTCTTTTCAGACTTTGCCAGCGAGGCGGCGACTTCCAAAACTTTCTGGTTCAACGAGCGCGCCTCGTCCGAAGGATCCCTAATGTCGACCCCGACAACAATGCGATTGAATCCCTCTATCGGAGTCGGTTTCATCGCCCACACGGCACTCGGACACCTCCGTATCAGTCGCAGTGGAAGTCCCGAGAGCAAGGGACCCGTTCCTCCCAGTCTCTCCCATACACCCATCATCACAAGATCGACACCTTCACGAACAACCTCTTCTATGATCTTCTCGGCTGGATCACCTTGCACCGCGAACACGTTCAAAGCGATCCCTTCAGCATTCTCCGCGTCTATTTTCTCCTTAATTTCTTCTACGTTTTTCTTGATGCCTTTCTGGTAAATCACGTTCAGATTCTCATTAAAGGAAGGCTCGCCTTGTTCTGAAAAAGGGGGCTGGCTGAAGCTTAACACAAAGTTCAACGCGGACTCGTTTCGCTGAGACAGAAGGAGACCTCGCTGGATGAGCAAATGGTTGTCATCTCGCCAATCCAAAGGCACTAGGATATTTTTAAAACGCTTCATCCGAAGAACTTCACTTTAAGACTACACGGATCAAGGTGTCAACCTGTTCCCTAGTATAAAATACACGAAACGATCTGGTTGCATGAACTCGATGTCGCCACCAAAGATTCCTTCGGTATCCACAAAGCCCATAATACATAGTAGAACAGTCTCAGCTTCTTTCGACGGATCTTCTGGAGTGCATAACCGACTCTACTAGATCGCGAGAAATTATCGATTTCCGTGCGATTAGAATAGCAACAGCTGGTACTTTAAGTTTATAACGTTTGCATGCCTTCTACTCTACAATTCCTCGGGGCTGCCGGTACGGTAACCGGCTCGCGCCATCTTCTTCAAACGCGTGGAAAAAATCTGCTTATTGACTGCGGGCTGTTTCAAGGCCGCAAGGAAAACCGACTTAAAAACTGGGATAAATTCCCCGTGCCGCCCAGCTCGATCCACGCGGTCCTGCTGACCCATGCCCACATCGATCACATCGGCTACCTCCCTCGGCTCGTCAAAGATGGCTTTAAAGGACGAATTTATGCCACCCTCCCTACGGGCGAACTCGCCGATACGCTCCTGCGCGACACCGCCCACCTCCAGCAGGAAGAAGCCAACTGGGCCAACAAACGGGGCTACAGCAAACATCATCCGGCCCTACCTCTTTATACGGAGCGTGACACGGAGAGGGCTCTGGATTTGCTTTATGGCGTTTCCTACGGAGAGGAGTTCGAACCCCTACCGGGAGTTCGGGCCAAGTATCGAGATATGGGGCACATTCTAGGTTCTGCCTATCTGGATCTGGAGACTACGGACCGGAGGGACGAGCAGCGTAAACTCGTTTTCTCGGGCGATATCGGACGCCCCAAAGATACTATCTTGCGACCCCCGTCCCAGCCCTACAATGTCGACTACCTGGTCATGGAATCAACTTACGGTGATCGTCTCCATGAAGTCGCCAACGTTCGCAAACAACTTGCTGATGCCATCAATGAGGCTATGGAGCGAAGCGGCGTTCTGATGATTCCCGCCTTCGCGGTAGGCCGTTCCCAGAGCTTGCTCTATTTACTACGCGAAATGGAAGAGGCCGGCGAGATACCGGTGCTCCCGATCTATCTTGACTCACCTATGGCTTTAAAAGCGCTTGAGGCTCACGAGAATCATCTCCGCGACCTCAATCTCACCTGCCGAGCCCAGAGCCTTGTGGGGGAAAATATATTCTCTCCAAAAAAGCTGAAGCTCGTCTCCCACCAGCGCGAATCGAAAGCTTTGAATGGGCTGACCCGCAATGCCATCATCATTGCCGGAAGCGGCATGGCTACGGGAGGTCGCATTCTCCACCATATGAAGCAACGGCTGTCGGATCCCGCGTGCTCGATGCTTTTCATCGGATACCAGGCTGAGGGCACTCGAGGTCGAGACCTAGTGGAAGGGAAGGACCGTATCAGAATGTTCGGCACAGAAATCCCCGTACGTGCCCGCATCCTGACGATTGACGGATTTTCCGGGCATGCGGATTACAATGAAATGCTGGCGTGGTTGATGGCCTTCAATAAGCCATTGAAGAAGCTTTTTCTCGTTCACGGTGAAAGAGATGCTTCCGAAGCGTTCGGCAAACACATCCATCGGCACTATGGCTGGGAAGCCATTCTGCCAAGACAAGGGCAAAGCTTCGATATCGACTTCTAGCTAGCCCCCTAGCCCTAGATTGAGAGGGTAAGACTTGTCACATGGAAGTTCCTCAGATATTTTACTTTTCAATTGAGCAGGGAAACTTCGGTAAACGCGGTCATTGACGGCGTTGCGAGAACAACGATCGCACCTACGATTCCTTGAGATATAATGTAGCCGAGCACACTAATGAAAATCGCGTTTTTCAACACCAAACCTTACGACCAGCGCTTCTTTGAAAAAGCGAATGCGAGACACGTCCATGAACTCTTGTTTCTACAGCCCCATCTTGATGAGAACACCGCTGTTCTCGCAAAGGGATTTGATGCGGTATGCATTTTCGTCAATGATCGGCTCGATGCGGCGCTCATCTCCAAGCTCGCCAATATGGGAGTGCGTCTGATCGCCCTGCGTTGCGCCGGCTACAACAACGTCGACCTAAAGGCAGCTTCGAAAAATTCCCTAACTGTAGTTCGAGTGCCCGCCTATTCACCCTACGCCGTGGCAGAACACACAATGGCCTTGCTACTCGCGTTGAATCGCAAGGTGCACCGCGCATTCAACCGAGTGAGAGAGAGCAATTTCTCCTTAGAGGGTCTTTTAGGCTTCGACATTCATGGACTCACAGTAGGCGTTGTCGGCACTGGGAAAATAGGTACAATCGTTGCCCGAATTCTCAATGGGTTCGGATGCCACATCCTTGCCTATGATCCGTATCCTAATTCCGAATGCGAGAAACTGGGTGCCGATTACACTTCTCTTGAAAACCTATTCTCAAAATCACAAATCGTCACCCTACACTGCCCATTGACTCCAGACACTCATCACTTGATCAATCAGTCCGCTATCGCGAAGATGAAGGAAGGAGTCACCCTAATCAACACAAGCCGGGGTGCATTAGTGGATACCAAAGCGGTCATCGCCGGGCTCAAAACAGGCAAAATCGGCTACCTCGGACTCGATGTCTACGAAGAGGAAGGAGACATGTTCTTCGAGGATCTTTCCGGAATCGTAATTCAGGACGACGTATTCGCCCGGCTGACAACCTTTCCCAACGTCATCGTCACCGGCCACCAAGCATTTTTCACTCAGGAAGCTCTGACCAATATCGCCGAAACCACACTCGCGAATATTAAGGAATTCGAATTGACAGGAACTTGTGCAAATCGGATTACGACTTCATAGATCCTCTCTGGGAAAGCGCTTAATGGCTCAAACTGCAAATCTAGAGCATTGCTCCTTTTTCCCGTCGTAAAGGCAGGATCTGACGGCATGGAATAGGCGCTGAAACGATGCCGCCTTTAATTTCAATTGACGCGGCACTAGCGACGATCACTTACGGGTGGAAAATTCCGCAACAACCGCTTAACCGACTCGCGTATTTGCGCACTGGTTACCTCGCTTTCTAACGTAAAACGCCTTGTACCCCAGCCCCTCCACACCAGCTCTTTTGTTTTGGCATCTGCAATGTCTATGAGAAGTGTACCTTCCTCCCGCGTAGTGATGTACTGACTCAGATAGCCTCCATAAGAGGCCCACGATCTTCGTCTGTAGGTGCGAGTGTAGTACACATTGCTGCACACACTGTCGACAACCCGCTTGGAAGTGCCATGAGCGGACACGAGAAGATCCGTTTTCTCAGGATCAGAAACTTCTCGAAAACCCATGTTCCTCAGTTGAATTGCCGTTTCCATATGAATATTTCTCCTCAAGATGGGACTCATAGGAGATCCCGATTCAGGTCGCACGATGGCAAAGGTTTCCGGCCTATCAAAATCAAAGCTGGTATCAAACTCATGCCCCACCTTGGAAACTGAAGGGGCATTTGAAATCGTTTCACATCCTGTGGCGAGCAAAAGGAAAATCGCTAGGAGCGACACTGAAAACGCATCTAGAGACCGTTTTCCAGCCCATCTGTTTCTAATTTTATTATCATATGAATCAACTAACCTATCGAGTTACAACTGGGTTGAGCAACCCAGCTATAGCGGTACTAATTTAGAGTTTCGGCTCCCACAATTGTTCTACGGAATCACGCAATAGTCCCGTTTTCCAAACTCCTAGTCTCCATTGAAGCTTCTTCCCGTCCGCCTTCGTCCCCCGCAATATTGGGACTGCCTTTTGCAATTGAATTGCGTATCCAAGGCTATCCCGCCCGAATAGCCTTTTCACGACTTCCCTTTTATCACAATCCGCAATCGAGCGGGGCTACTATCATGAACTCAATCATCTACGACTCACCCGTTTATGACATGGCTTGCTTCCAGTTTAATCGGGCAGCCGACATCCTGGAAATGGATGAGAATCTGCGAGAACGCGTTGAAATGCCGAAGCGATGTCTCGCCGTTTCCTGCCCTATCGAGCTGGACAATGGAAAGGTCGTCAGTTTCGAAGGGTTTCGAGTCCAGCACCACCTTTCCATGGGACCGACAAAAGGGGGTGTGCGATTTCACCCGAAAGTGGATTTGGGCGAAGTGGCTGCTCTCGCCATGTGGATGAGTTGGAAATGCGCTTTGGCAGGGCTTCCTTACGGAGGGGCGAAAGGCGGAATCAGCGTCGATCCGTTCTCTTTGAGCCACAACGAACTCGAGCATCTGACTCGACGCTATATGCAGGAAATGATTCCGTTTGTCGGGCCCAACACCGACGTCATGGCGCCAGATGTTGGGACAAACGAGCAGACGATGGCCTGGATGATGGACACCTACTCCAATCATGTCGG
>JAUHWE010000327.1 GCA_030424825.1 Verrucomicrobiia bacterium | reverse complement strand
CGACTCTCTCGTAGTCCTTCGAATACTGATGGCCCCCGTCACCTATATGACTAATATGTCCGTTCGCCTCGTCGTGAAGGGAGAGGTCGATCAGGATCCAGATGCCGACGAAAAAGAAATCATACTCTTGGCGGAAAAAGGAGCGAAAGAAGGAAGCCTCACTGCCGGGGAATCCGACATGGTCACCAACGCCCTGAAGCTCGACGATGTCCTGGTGAGTGAGATTATGACGCCCCGAGTGGTAGTCACTGCTCTAGAAAAAACCCTCACAGTCGATGACGTATTCAAAAAGACCCCTCATATCCCATTTGCACGGATTCCGGTTTACAATGAGGAGCTCGACAACGTAGTCGGCGTGGTCCGCCGACGAGACCTGCTCACACAGATTGCTGACGACAACGACGATGTGAAGCTATCCGACATCATGGACGAAGTTCGATTCGTTCCCGAAACTGTGACCGCCTACTCCGCTTTGCAAACCATCCTAAAATCCCACCAGCAATTATTGGCAGTCGTGGACGAGTACGGATCCCTAGCAGGTGTGGTAACCATGGAAGATATCATGGAGTACATCCTGGGCAGGGAGATCTTCGAAAAAGACGATGTTGCCATCGACATGCGGGAGCTTGCGCGGAACGAAAACAGTGTCGCAAACGATCCGCTGACACACAAGGAATCCTAGATTTTTCAGTTATGGAGCTATTCAGGTACTTAGCCTACCACGCACATCAGCCGCGCCCCTTTCTGATTCAATTTTCTGAAAACTTTGGCATTCGATACTATGGGCTGGCCTACATTCTCGGTTTTCTGGTGGGAGCCTGGCTACTTAATCGCTACTACAAAAAAGGACTTTCACCCTACAATTCGGATCAGCAAACTGACCTATTCGTCGCCCTAATTATCGGTGTCGTCGCCGGTGGAAGAGTTGGATACTTTCTTTTCTACACTCCGGAGCTCATTCTTTCCGAACCCTGGAAAGTATTCTTTGTTTGGGAAGGAGGCATGGCTAGCCATGGTGGATTCATCGGCGTCGCCCTTGCGACATTGTACATTGCTCGAAAGTACTCGCAGTCGTTTTGGCTAACTGCGGATCTCACATGCTCGCTGGCCCCGGCAGGATTGCTTTTCGGGCGGATCGCGAACTACCTTAACGGTGAACTCTGGGGAAAAGTAACCAACGTTTCATGGGCCGTTCTTTTCTCAACTGCTCCCGATGGAGGCACCCTACCCCGCCACCCCTCGCAATTATACGAAGCGGCCTTGGAAGGTCTGTTCATGCTGCTTTACTCCCAGTACCGTATCTGGAAAACCCCGACATTAAAAAAGCATCCGGGGTCGCTTGTTGGGGAATTCCTGCTCGTCTACTCAATATTGCGGGTCGTCGGGGAGCAGTTCAGGGAGCCCGATGCCGCCCTGACCCTTGGATTGAGCCGAGGCACGACCCTTTCCATTCTGATGGGCCTAGCAGGGCTTATTATAATCATTGTCGCCCGCAGACGAACAATCCAATCGGGTCAACAATCCTAAGCGCACTTTCAAAACCCGAGCCACAATCGAAGCCCTAGATTCATCACGATACAAGTAGCTACGGCAGCGGCGATATCGTCTACCACAACCCCAAATCCACCATAGTATCGCTGTAGCTTCTTTATTCCCAAGGGCTTGAGTATATCGAAAAACCGGAAAACGAGGAATGCTCCCAGAAGTACAACAGCTCCGTGACCTTCTGCGATGAAAGGCTTAAGCCCAATGAAACAAATGGGCATGGCAACGACTTCATCAATAATCACTTCTCCTGGATCCACTTTCTTGAGGCGTTTCTCCGCTTCACCACAAATCCCTATGGCAAAGTAGCAGCTCGCCAGCATCAGCATGGCTCCAATAACGTTATTGGTCGGGTAGAAAAGCACCACGTACAAGAGTACTCCTGCCGCTGAACCCCAAGTCCCTGGAGCTTTAAAGTCCCCTAGACTCCCCAAAGTTGCCGCCCTTAGGACAACATGCCTCGGCCAATACCGAGCCCATTTAGGATTCCGCATCATAGGTCTGATTTGTCGCTTTCTAGAAAAACGAGCTCACCATACTTCTTGAAGTATTTGGCCCCAGAATACAGAGTCATAAACACGCAAAGCCCAAAAAGGATCAGCCCGATCCAATTCAAAATTTCGGCGGTCTGCATGGTCCAGCCATCAATCCCGGAATTGACATCCTTTCTAAAGACGTCCTCGAGCAAGAAGGCTCCCACTGCCAAGATTTGCGTAACCGTTTTTTGTTTACCTGAACTTTCGGCTGAAACAACAACCCCCTTGGTCGCGGCAACCAATCGCATACCCGTAATCATAAATTCTCGCCCTAGGATGAGTAAAACGAGAAAGATATGGACTTTTCCGATATCCACCAACGCGATCATCAAACCGAGCATCAGAATCTTGTCGGTCAAGGCGTCCATGAGAATACCGAAGTTGGAAACAATCCCTTGCTTCCGGGCCACATACCCATCGAGCCAGTCCGTCAGGCCTGCGATTACAAACATGACGAACGCTCCCGTCGCTGCCCACGCAAAGTCCTCCCGCATCAGCCACACGATAAGGAACATCAATGGGATCCGGGAAAGTGTCAGAATGTTTGGCAGATTCATGAAGCCGCACTCAAAGGCGATCCATCGCCAAAGTAAAGCTTCAGACACTGGGAATCGAGCGGATGTAAACATTTCGTTGCAAAAAACTTTCCAATGGATTCCCCTACAGACGGTTTATGAAAGTCTGCATCTACCCGGGCACCTTTGATCCCATCACACACGGTCACTTGGACGTGCTCGAACGAGCCTGTCGCCTTTTTGACCGGGTGATTATCGCGATCGCCGAAAACCGGGACAAGAAACCCTTTTTCACGGCGGACGAGCGACTCAATCTCGTGACGGAGAACCTCGCCAGATTTCCCTCCGCATCCGCCATGGTGTTCAACGGCCTCCTCATCGATTTCGCCAAGTCTCAACAAGCGGACGTCATTATTCGCGGATTGAGAGCGGTGTCCGATTTCGAGTTTGAGTTTCAAATGGCCAACATGAATCGTCATCTCGGACCGGACATCGAAACGATTCTCGTTATGACGAAAGAAGGCTACAACTACACAAGCTCTACCCTGGTCAAACAAGTGGCCGAGTACGGAGCAGACGTGAGCGAATTTGTACCGGCCAATGTGGTCGAGGCCCTTAAAGGCAAACTCGGCTAGTACCCCGCTGGTCTGCATTCGCTCCGCATCGTCAGAGCAACTTAACTGTAAAATGCTAGTTCGGCCATGCCCGTCATTTCCTCCCTACATCTATACCCAGTAAAATCCTGCCGATCGGTTGATGTGAACTCGTTTTCACTCGATCCGCTTGGTCCCATGGGCGACCGGAGGTGGATGATCGTTTCAAACGATTCCTCAGTCAGAGAACCCATCCGCGGCTCGCCCTGATAGACGCAACGATCGTAAGCCCCCAATCGATCGAGCTCAGCCTGCCAGACCGTTCAAAAATCCGAGCCTCACTCAACGAGGTTTCTCCAATCCGGAAATCGGTTTACGTATGGAATAGCCAAGTCATTTCTCAAGATGCAGGAGACTCGGTTTCTCGATGGCTCAGCCAGTTTCTCGAAGCAGACGTCCGCCTCGTCGGAATCGACCGCAGCTACCAGAGATTCATCTCGGATTCGGATACCGATCAAACGGGCTTTGCTGACGGTTACCCTTTACTCATTCTTTCGAAGGCATCAATGGATGATCTTAACGAACGTCTCGATTTCCCTATCGAAATATCCCGATTTCGACCCAATATAGTAGTAGACGATTGCCTGCCTTACGACGAAGACCGTTGGTCTCGGATTAGGATCGGTGATTGCCTGTTTAGGGCGTCAGGACCCTGCACTCGGTGCGTCATTACTACGCTTGACCCTCAAACCGGACAACGTGAAGGCAAGGAACCTCTGTATACGTTGGCACAATACCGGAAGACAGAACAAGGCGTCCTTTTCGGCCAAAACTTTACGAACGAGTCCAAATCGGGGACCATTGAAGCAGGAATGGAAATCGAGATCCTTTAGCTGGCATCGTTCACTTGAAGAATCGCCATCATTTCCGGGTAGACATGTGGATTCGCTGACAGATTGGCGTATCCGCGTATCTCCGACAATTCATTTCTTTTGTTCTCGTCGAAGAATCCGTACTTCGCGCCCGCTTCGATAGCGATCAGCTTTCCCGCGCTCAAGTCCCAGGCTTTCAAATCCTCTTCGTAGTAGGCGTCAATTCGGCCACAAGCAACCCAGCAAAGGTCAAACGCGCAGGATCCCGATCGTCTGATATCGCGGCAACGTTTCCGAACTTCGCCCAGTCTCGCCACCAAACGGTCAATTCCTTCCCACCCATGTGGAAAACCAGTCGCGACCAGCGAATTCTCCAGTACCTCTGTGCCGCTAACCTGGATACTTTTCCCATTCAAAAACGATCCCCCGTTTTTAACTCCCGTGAAGATTTCATCCAAAGCAGGACAGTAAACGACCCCCACCTGAATCTGGCCGTTCATGCAAAAGGCGATTGAAATGCAAAACTGGAAATGGCCTCTCGCATAACCGACGGTTCCGTCAATCGGATCGATAATCCAGGTCGGACCGGTAAGATCGGGCCGGGCCGCAGCCGCTCCTTCAGATTCCTCTGTCAAAAAGGCATGATTGGGATAGGTTTCCTGAATCGCATCCCGAATCAGGTCGCTGACCTCCAAGTCTGCCGATGTAACCAACTCGACGCTCTCCTTATAGTTCTGCGTCAACCCTCCATCACGCATCTCCAAAGCCCGATCGCCCGCTTTTAGGGCCAGCTTTTTGGCGAAATCCAAGATTTCCTGCAAATACTCTTCGTTTGGAAGTGTTTCTATCATAATTGTAATTAACGCTGGTGTTCGGAATGTGTGAAATACTCGAGCGAGTTGTGCCTTGAGTCCAGGGTTCCCCTCAACCGGATCGATCTACTTTTCTTTCTCAGACGACTTTTTGCTCGGCGGAAGCAGCTTCAGAATCTCCTGTTGCTGCAGATACCACTCTCGCAGGGACCGTGAAAGCATCGAGTCTTCGAATTCTTTGAAATGCCCAATATTAAGAGACTCTTCCACAGACTTTTTCAGTTCCTCGTGTAGCTTTTCCTTGGCCTCCTTCGACCAGGACGGGAACGAGCCGGTTTTGTCATTCAGCGTCTTTGCCGCAGCGATGCGAGTCTCATGCTCGTATCGATAGTCAATCACTTCCACAAATGCCTTGTCTACCTTTCCGCGAATACGTTGCTTCTCGTCTTTAGCAGTTAGAACCGATTGTGCCAATTCAACGATTCTGGTTTCCAGTTTTGCCACCGCATCTTCGTCCGTAAGCCCACCGGTAGCTTTAATCCCTAAGTCGCGGGGCGCGTCTTCAAGATGGGTCAAAATATTGAGGAGGACTGCTTCCTCTAGCTCAGAAAAGAGCGCTTTACCTCGTTCCAGAATGATCGACTTCTCCTCGTCCGTCCAAGTATAGGTTTCTTCATCCAGACCGACAAAGGTTGAATACGTTTCCGTATCCAGAAGCTGCTCTAGTTTTTCAGACAATTTTTCAGCTTCAATTTTCGGGGCGGGTACTACCGCTTCCAATTCATCCTTCAGTTCCAGATTTAGATCTACAGGAAGGTACGAGAACCCAACGCGATCGATCCCGCCGAGCTCCTTCAATTGCTTGTTGAGGTATTTCCAATGAGCTTCGTAACGCTCGTCCTCATTTAACTCTCCAATAAA
>JAUHWE010000326.1 GCA_030424825.1 Verrucomicrobiia bacterium | reverse complement strand
CGTTCGACTTGATGTGCATGACCCTATGAAATCCTTCGACTCTCGAAAACCGGGACGTATCCTATGAGAATTTCCAGTTATTTCAAAATTCGTTTAGCAATTTTCGGAATCTTCACCACCTCCCTTTCTTTGGCGTTCTGGGGTTGCCAACAATCCGATAGTGCAACGCGAACGATAGAAGTCATGTCTTTTAATATTCGATACGGTACGGCCAAAGATGGGGACAACCATTGGGAGAAACGAAAGGAGCTCGTATTCGACGTTTTTCGCGACCACCAGCCTGATGTAGTTGGGCTTCAGGAAGCGCTACGATTTCAAATCGATGAGATTTTGGGGGCACTGCCGCGGTATGCCTTTGTCGGAACTGGCCGGAATCCGGATGGCGAAGGGGAATACTCCGCCATACTGTACGACAAGAAGCGGTTCAAGCTTTTGGAGAACGAGACCTTTTGGCTTTCAGATACACCCGAGGTCGCATCCGCGAGTTGGGGAAACAAACTCGTTCGCATCTGTACGGTGGCAAGATTGGAAGAATCTTCGAGCGGGTATACATTCTACGTATTCAATACCCACTTTGATCACCAATCGGAAGACTCGCGAACCCAAAGCGCTTTACTGGTTGCAGAGCGAATCGCGAATCGAGCTCATAAGGCGGATGCCTACATTGTAATGGGCGATTTCAACGCGGGTGAAGACACCCAAGCGATCCGTTCACTGTTAGGTAAAGCGGAACCGGCTCCCCACTTCGAGAATGCGCCTCTTGTCGACAGTTTTCGGACTATCCATCCAGTGGCAAATCCAGTAGGCACCTTCGGGCGATGGACGGGATTCAAGGAAGGGGCCAAGATCGACCACGTCTTTGTCGCTCCAGAAATTGAAGTTCTGGATGCCGCGATCATTCACGATAACCAAGACGGTCGCTATCCTTCTGATCACTACCCCGTTAAAGCAACGATTCGACTGCAGTAGAAATAGACCACGCAACCCTTAGATCTACATTGCTAGGTGTAGAGTTGGTAGGGCAACGACCTCCGAGCGTGCGCGTTCTTATGATCTGATTTTGCGGCACGGCCATTGGCGCAGGACTCCCTTGGCGTACTACGCCAAAAGAGCCCTTCAGACCTTGAGCCTTATTCGTGCAACCTTGGCTACTTTACCGGAACCGGCTTTAGTTTCCAGATTTGCTCGGCATACTCGCTAATGGTGCGATCTGATGAAAACTTCCCGACTCGAGCCGTATTTAGGATCGCCATACGTGCCCAGCGCGACTTATCCCTAAAGGCTTCATCCACTTTCTCTTGACACTCACAATACTCTTTGAAGTCAGCCAAGGCCTTGAAGGGGTCTCCTCCTTCAAGCAGGCTATCTTTGAGCGGCTTCAATGCGCCCGGTTCGCCCGAAGAGAAATAATTTGATCCTAGCCAGTCGACGATCGCTTTAAGATTTTCGTCTTCGTTATAATACTTAAACGGATCGTATCCCTTTTCGTCGAGCGCTGCCACATCGTCAACATCCAGCCCGAAGATGAAGATATTGTCATCTCCGACTTCTTCTTTGATTTCGATATTAGCTCCGTCGAGGGTACCTATGGTCAGGGATCCATTCAGGGCCAATTTCATATTGCCCGTCCCTGACGCCTCTTTTCCAGCGGTGGAGATTTGCTCAGAAAGGTCCGCTGCGGGAATAATGCGAGCGGCGAGTGAAACGCGATAGTTGGGAAGAAAAGCGACCTTTAGCTTTCCACCGATCCGCTCATCGTTGTTGATGACCTCACCCACGGCGTTGATTGCCTTAATGATGGTTTTTGCCAGATAGTACCCAGGTGCGGCCTTTGCCCCAAAAATGAATACACGAGGAACGATATCCAATTCCGGATCGTGCAACAGCTTCCGGTACAGATGCAGGATATGCAGCAAGCTTAAGTGCTGGCGTTTGTATTCGTGCAAACGCTTGATCTGAACATCAAACATCGCAGCAGGATCGACCTCAATTCCACAGTCTTTCTTAATCGTCTCCGCCAAGGAAACTTTATTGGCGTACTTGATATCCATGTACGCTTTCTGGAACGCCTTGTCGTCGGCAAATTTTTCCAGTTCTTTTAGTTCATCCAGATTCTTGCTCCACGTGTTTCCAATCTTCGAATCTATCAGGCGCGCCAACCCGCGATTACAAGCTCTCAACCAGCGACGCGGCGTAATGCCATTGGTCATATTGGTGAATTTCCCCGGATACAGGGCATCGAACGTGGGAAACAGCCGGGTCTTTAGCAACTGGGAGTGAATCGCGGCTACACCGTTTACGGTGTGGCTTGCGACGACGGCCAAATTGGCCATTCGGACCATTTTCGGATGGCTTTCTTCGATAATCGATACCTCGCGTTTCATCGCGTTGTCACCCGGCCATTTTTCTTCAACGGTATCCATAAGCTGGTTATTGATTCCGTAGATAATATTTAGGTGCCGCGGCAACACCTTTTCAAAGAGAGGCACACTCCAGCGCTCGAGGGCTTCCGGCAGCAAGGTATGATTCGTGTACGCGAAAGTCTTAGTGATCAGGCTCCAGGCGAAATTCCATTCCAGGTTCTCCTCATCCACCAGAATGCGCATAAGCTCTACCACGGCAATTGCGGGATGAGTGTCATTCAACTGAATCGCGACTTGCTTTGGAAAGTCTTCCCAGTCCTCAAACGACATGCGAAAGCGCCGAATGATGTCGTGCAGTGAGCAAGTTACAAAGAAGTACTGTTGCACGAGGCGAAGCTCTTTACCGTTTTCTGTTCGATCGTTAGGATAGAGAACCTTCGATATCGTTTCTCCAATCGCTTTTTCGCGAACGGCCTCCACATAGTCACCCTTGTTAAACTCGTCTAAGTCGAAATCCTCGGATGAGCGAGAGGACCAAAGCCTCAAGAAGTTTACCGTTTTCGTATCATATCCCGCGATTGGAATATCATAGGGCACACCTTCAATGGTCTTCGTGTCGATCCACTCTTCACGGTAGTCGCCCCTCGCGTCAAACACCTGCTCGACTCTTCCGTAGAGCTTGATGTGTTGCGTATATTCAGGGCGAACGATTTCCCAAGGGGTACCAAACTTTTTCCAGCTATCGGGATGTTCGACCTGGTGGCCATTGACGAACTCTTGTTTGAACAATCCAAATTCGTAATAGATTCCGTAACCGATTGCCGGAAGATCCAAGGTTGCTAAAGAATCAAGAAAACAAGCAGCTAAGCGGCCCAGACCGCCATTGCCGAGTCCCATGTCTACTTCTTCCTCCGTGATCTCGTCCCAATCCAGTCCCAGTGATTCGATTGCTTCCCGAGCTTCATCGTAGACCCCGACATTGTGCATGTTATTGACGAGCATTCGCCCCATCAGATATTCCATCGAGAGGTAGTAAGTCCGACGGGTCTTCTTTTTGAAATGGGCCGCTTGGGTTTCGATCATGTGGGTCACCATCCGATCGCGGACAGCAAGTGACAGACAATGCCACCAATCATGCTTCGTCGCCTTAGAGGCATCATGAGCCAATGTTAGCTTCAGATGCTCCAGAATGGCGTCTTTCAAAGGGGGATGCGAGCAGTTGCAGCCGTTGGCTTTCTTTTTCTTAGAAGCGGTTTTCTTTTTCGCGGCAGTAGTCATATTCAGCTAGTTAAACTTAAAAGTTCGGTCCAGAGGCGATAGGCATCGCCCTGTGAGAGACAAGCCTTTCCTGTGCCAATTTTCCATAACACCGTTCATCGGATCTATTAGAGCGCCAATTCAGTAAATTCCCGCTCCAATAGTAGGTTTAATTGGCTATTGATAACACCGAGCGATGAAATTCGAGCACTGCGCTAGGAATTATTTCGATTTGGGCTACCGCTAGATCGATGAAATCGGCGGTTCAGCTCGCTTTTGGAAATTTCGATAAAGGTAGGTCTTCCGTCAGGGTCAGCAAGCGGGTTGGACGTCCCAAAGAGTCCATCAACTAGGGATGAAAGCTCACTTTCGCTCAGAATTGCAGTTCCGCGCACAATTCGATTCGATGCGTGTTTCGCCATCATTTCCTGATTTGCCGTTCCGCTCTTGTCGCTCAATCCACCCCGCCGCAGCAGATCGACGAGATCCCCAACGTAGGCCGTCGCCTCCCCTTCAGGCAGCCAAGACGGGACAGACTCGATTCGGAAAAAATTGCGTCCAAAGGGAGACGCCTGAACTCCGTAGGCGTCGAGCAATTCCATATTGTCACTCAATACGGCCGACGAAACGGGGTCCAATTCAATGGGAACTGGTAAAAGCAGGGCTTGGCTTTCAACCGAGTGCTCCTCGTATGCGGAACGCAATCGTTCGTACCAAAGCCGCTTTTGAGCCGCCCTGACGTCCAGAAGCACAACTCCCGATTCCGTGTCGAACAGGGCAAGCTCGCCTTGGGCCCAACCGATGAAGCGCCACGACCGGTCGATAGAGGAACGTTCGCGTCTTGAGGACTCGATCTGAGCGTTCTGAGGCGACGAGTCTGGTGAGGGTGCCACTTCATGGGACTCGCTTTTACTAATCTCTGGACTGGGCCGATTCTTGGTAACCAATCGGCGATTATCATCGATCTTTTGGGAGTCATACCGCGATTCATCCCCCTCGACGGGTGGTGTCTGGCCTTTCGGTGAAGGTGGTTGAGTGGTTTTTCGAAGCTCGAGCTCTACAGGTGCGGCGGCAATCTTTACCGTTTCCTTTAGCGCTTTCAATATTGCCCTGACCGCAAAACCACGGACGCTGGCTTCGTTTCTAAAACGGATTTCCCGTTTTGCGGGATGGACGTTTACATCCACCTGGGAAGGAGGCAGTTCGAGAAAAAGGAAAGCGACGGGGTAACGGCCTTTCGGAATGTGGCCGTAATAGGATTCGATTAGCGCATAGCCAAGTGTTCGACTTTCTACCGGCCGATTATTGACGAAAATCAGCATTTCGTGCCGGCTCGAACGGGAATGCCCCGGAGCCCCAATCAATCCTTTAAGGCTTAAGTTGCTTTCCGTTTCATCGACTGCGATGAGACGTCCGGCTGCGGCCTTGCCGAAAATCTCCATTACCCGGTCTTTCAGACTCGAACAAGCGGGGGTTTGAAAAAGCGATCGGCCCTCATCCATCAGAGCGAATGACACTTCCGGATGGGCCAGAGCGTACAAGCGAGAGTGATGGACAATGTGGGCCGATTCGGTAACGACGGTTTTCAGGAACTTGCGTCGCGCGGGGACTGAGTTGAAGAGCTGGGAGACGGTTATTCGCGTTCCGGGAGGCATCCCGCATTCGCGGCAATGAATCAATTTACCTGCATCGATCAGTATTTCAGTCCCGCTATCTGAATCTGCTTCTCGCGTTTGTAAGGTGAATCTAGATACCGACGCGATCGAGGGAATCGCTTCCCCACGAAAGCCCATGGACGATAGCTGATTTAGATCATCCGCGCTTTTGATCTTGCTGGTTGCATGTCGCTCTAGGGAAAGCAGTGCATCGTCCTTGCTCATACCGCATCCATTGTCTTCGATGCGAATGTAGCTTGAACCGCCCTTTTTAAACTCCACCTCAATCGATGTGGCCCCCGCGTCCAGGCTGTTCTCCACCAATTCCTTTACGATCGACGCGGGCCGTTCGATCACCTCGCCGGCCGCGATCTGATTGGCGACCTGATCGGAAAGTATGGAAATTCTAGCCATGGAAAAACGGCAGAATCAAGAACCGTAAACTTTACTCCAGCGATTCAACTGTTTCTTGATCTGTTTAGGGCCAGGCATTCCTATTCCCTCGCGAGCCCGGAAAGCC
>JAUHWE010000325.1 GCA_030424825.1 Verrucomicrobiia bacterium | reverse complement strand
CAAGGCTTGGGCCTCCTTTCGACCGGTCCAGGTGGAATTCAACACTACAAAGGTAGGTAGATTCTCATTCAGGCTACCAAGTCCGTAGCTGAGCCAGGCACCGAGGCTGGGGCGGCCCGGAATCTGGTTGCCTGTTTGAATATAGGTGATGGCCGGATCGTGGTTGATGGCCTCGGTCCACATGGACTTAACGATGGCGATTTCGTCGACTATCTTTTTCGTGTAGGGAAGGAGCTCACTGATCCAGGCACCAGAATTCCCTACCTGTTCAAAATCGAAAATAGAGGGGGCGATGGGAAATCTTGCCTGCGCGGAGGTCATCGTAGTGAGACGTTGTCCCCGACGGACGGAATCTGGCAGATCCTTGTCGAACATCGATCGCATCTCCGGTTTGTAGTCGTACATGTCGAGCTGCGAAGGAGCACCCGACATAAATAGATAGATGCCTCGTTTGGCTTTCGCTGGAAAATGAGTTGTGCCTAATGAACCCGGCCCGAAACCGGGTGACTTGATTACGTTGCCTCTTAAGCCGGGTCCGGTAATTGAGGCGAGAGCCGCAATTCCTAGGCCCTTGGCCGCCTTGCCGAGGAATTGCCGCCGTGTTTCAAAAGATACGTATTCGTCGATTGGGCTCATAGGGGCTATCTAGTATTTGGTAATGAATGAATCCAAATTCATGATCTGGTTGGCAACCATAGTGAGGGAGGCGAGTTCAATAGGGTCGAGATTTGGTTTTGGGGCGGAGTCACCAACTTGAATGAAGTCTCGTGCATTTGACCTTCCCTCGACGAAGGAGGAATAGAATTTTTGATAGGATCTTTCCAGAATTTCGCGGTGTTTGTCGATCGGGGCGCTCCCAAAGGCGTAGGTATACATCTGATTGATTCGGTCGCTCACCGGGCCGTCATAATGAGACATTACACGTTCCGCTAGCTTTCGGGCGGCTTCAACGAATTGCGGATCATTCATGAGCGTGAGCGCTTGTAGGGGCGTGTTGGTTCTCTCTCGTCTAACGTTGCAATTCTCTCGGGAGGGCACATCGAATACCACCATGTTGGGAGGAGGGGCGGTCCGTTTCCAGAATGTGTATAAGCTTCTGCGGTACAATGCCTCTCCTGAATCCTGGAAGAAGTGGGCGGTGTTGCTATCGGAATAGGCCACGGCGTTCCAAATTCCATCGGGTTGATACGGTTTAACAGGGGGACCCCCGATCTCAGAATTCATGTTGCCGCTAACGAAAAGCACCTCGTCACGCAAAACTTCACCATCCAGGCGATATCGAGGACCTCTAGCGAGATAGCGGTTTTCACGATCCATAGCCAGTTCCTCGGGATCAATGGTAGAGGTTTGTTGATAGGCGGCACTCATTACCATGGATTGGAAAAAGGATTTAACATCCCAGCCGCTTTCCTGAAAACTGACGGCCAGCCAATCCAAGAGTTCGGGGTGGCTCGGATTTTCCCCCATGATCCCAAAGTCTTCTGAAGTGGCTACGATCCCAGTGCCGAAGATATTTTGCCAAAAACGGTTGACCGTTACTCTGGCGGTGAGCGGGTTTTGCGGGTCAATCAGCCATTTGGCGAGTCCTAGTCGATTTTTGGGTGCGTCTGCGGGAAGTGAGCCAAGAGATTCGGGTACATCGGCAAACACTTCTTCTCCCGGTTTGTCGTATTCGCCACGCTCTAGTATATGCGCTGTGGGTAGGGAGTCGCTTTCTTCCATTACGAGCGATACGGTAGCCTGATCGTAGATGTGATTGTACCGCATTTCGTTGATCGCTTCCTTGTATTTGAATTCACGGTACTCTGGAATGAAATTAGTATAAAAGTAGGTTTCGATCTGTTCTTTGTCCCTGTCTCGCAAGCGTTCCTCCGGAGTTTCCAAGAGCGCTTTAACGCGTTTGACTGTGGCGGTACTACTCGATTCAAACGCGTAGATAGGTCGGTTGTAGAATTTGACAGACTTTATTCTTCCCGTTTTGGGACCTTCGGACGATTTGTCGTAATAGCCGGATTTGTAGGTTTTAGCCGCCAGCTCTGGGTCGATAAGACCAGTTGAAAAATGGCCGGTGATTAGGGGTGCATCTACAGAGACGCTTCCGGAAAGGTTGTCGACTACCTTGCTGTAATCAAATGGCTGCCGCGAACCCGTGCTGATTGTAAGGCCTCCAACGGATCCTGAGCCATCGTATTTAACGTTGATCGTGGTATTGCTGAATTCTCTAGGATTAACGCGTTCGCTTTTTGTCGTCGCTACGATCAGATTATCGTCTTTCAGCGAATGAATCAGTTCGAATGTGATTTGATATCGATTGGGAAAAGTTGGGTTGGAATTGGCGATTGCGAGACGCCACCCCCGGTTTCCATCAAATTGTTCCAATACGGGAATGCGGACTTGTTTTTGGCCTTCTTCAACCGGTAACTTCAATTCGCAGGAGAGAGTGAACGGCTTGTCTGGGTTGAATCGAAATCCCTGTTGCGCTAAATCGATTTGCTCGCCCATTGAAACTATTATCGCTTGGGGGGACGTTTCGTCAGATTCCGTTTCCTCCGCTTCTTGATCTTCGGAATCCGCATTGACGCGTAATTCAAAGGCGACTTCGGTATTCAAATTAAATGTTTTGTAGTTGCGGTCTGGGTTGTTTTTCCAGTTCTCAAAATCGTTCTTCCTCTCTTTTTTGAGCTTGCTAACCGCTTTCTTTAGTTCGTCACGCTCCTTGGAAACTTGTATCCACTCATTGGTGTGTTCCGGTTTGGGTATCGTTACGACCGGTCGCGTGTCATACGCATTTCCATCCATGATGGGTCCGTCGAAATTATTGAAGAATGCGGAGAATCGATAGAAGTCCGTCATGGTGAACGGATCAAACTTGTGGTCGTGGCACGAAGCGCATCCCATAGTAAGTCCCAGGAATACCGTTGCGGTTGTTTCGACACGGTCTTTCGCATAGATCGCACGGTATTCTTCATCGATGGCACCGCCTTCGCTGGTGGTGGGGTTGCATCGGTTAAACCCTGTAGCGAGTCGCTGGTCGAGAGTGGCGCCGGGGAGGAGATCGCCGGCGATTTGCTCTACAGTAAACTGGTCGAAGGGCTTGTTTTGATTAAACGCTTTTACGACCCAATCGCGGTAGGGCCATATCTCGCGGTAGTTATCCAAATGAAGTCCATGAGTGTCCGCATAGCGGGCCGCGTCGAGCCAGATGCGGGCCTGGTGTTCTCCGTATGCGCTTGAGTCCAGCAGCTTGTCTACAAGACGCTCGTAAGCATTGGCTGAAGAATCGCTCACAAACGCCTTAACTAATTCAGGAGTAGGGGGGAGTCCAGTCAGGTCGAGGGCAAGGCGGCGGGCCAGTGTGGGGCGATCCGCTCTCTCGTTAGGGGCAAGTCCTTTGGTCAGCATGGCTTCATGCAGAAATGCGTCTATTTCGTTGTTGCCCCATGATGCGCTAGGAACGACAGGTTTTTGGGGTGGAACGAATGCCCAATGGCCTTCCCAGTTGGCTCCTTCTTGAATCCACTGGGCGATGAGTTCGATTTCCTCCACATTGAGACTCTTGTTAGAGTCGGGAGGAGGCATGACATCATCCTCATCGGAGGTCGTAATTCTTTGGTAGAGTGGGCTTTCAGCAGGGTTTCCCCGAGCGATCGCAGGATCGAATTTACCGTGTGACTCAAAGGCCTGAGCTTCGATATCCAGTCTGAGGTCGGCCTCTCGCGATTCTGCATCGGGTCCATGGCAGGCGTAGCAGTTCTCCGATAGGATTGGCCGAATGTCTTTGTTGAAGCTAACTGTTTCCGCACTTGAATTGGTTGCGGCGAAGAGGGCAGCGACCTTGAGGGCTACGAAGCGCCACGGAAAGGAGGGGTATTTCCAATTCATAAGTTGAAGTCGGTGAGCTTTAGTGCGCCACTTATCCTGCAAACAATAGACAGGTTAAAGCGGAAATCTACACATTTGTCAGAATTCCGGTGGAATCGCCTAGTCGATTGAGATATCGCATGCCTAGTTTTTGCGACAAACCAAGATACAGATTGGTCATCGGGGTGGCTCCATGGTCTACGTAGCGGTTGGTTTGAAGCGTTCCTCCACCGGATCCTGCCAGTATTATTGGCAAGTTGTCGTGAGAGTGACGATTGCCATCGCAGTGGCCGCAGCCGTAAATGATCATGGAATTGTGGAGGACCGAGTTCCCGTCCACGTCTTCCATCTTGTCAAGACGCTGGAGGAAGAGAGCAAATTGTTCGAGGTAGTAGCGGTCGATGCGGGCAATCTTCTCCATCTTCTCCGGATCCTCTTTATGGTGGGAGAGGTAATGGTGTCCCTCTTCGATACCGATTTCCGGATACGAAGTGTTCATCCCTTCGTGGGCAAGCTGCAATGTTGCTACCCGCGTTGAGTCGGTTTGGAAAGCAAGACCCATCATGTCGTACATCAACGCCATATGTTCGCTGAAGCTTTCAGGGATGCCCTCTGGCGTGGCGACATTCGGATCAGGTGTTTCTGTGTTTGACTCAGAATCCTGGATGCGTTTTTCGATCGCTCGAACACTTTCCAGATATTCGTCTAGCTTATGCCGGTCTTGATAGTCAGAACGCTGACGCAAGGCCTGGGCATCATGCATCACGAAATCAAGAATAGAGCGTTGCTGGGCGAGTCGCTTTTGCAAGTTCTGGCGTCTTTCGCCGATGGCCCCCCCTCCGAACAAACGCTCGAATACCATTCTGGGATTGGCTTCCGGAGCCACGGGGGTGTTGGGTGATTGCCAGGAGATGTTGTACTGGTAGGCGCAGGCGTAACCTGAATCGCATCGTCCCGATTTACGTCCGGTGTCGCAGGTGAGTTCTAGTGATGGGAAGCGGGTCAGGTGGCCGATTTCGCGAGCGATATACTGGTCAATCGAAACCCCTGCCTGAATATCTCTGCCCGCCGTCTTGCGAGCGCGTTCGCCGGTTAGAAAAGTCGCGCTAGCTCGAGCATGGTCACCGGCGCCGTCTTTTCCGGCTGTGGCGTTGATGTGGTCCAGTCCACCCAAAATCTGCAGCTTTTCTTTCACTGCCTCAAGGGGCTGCATAGTGCGGTTGAGTGAGAATTCGGAGCCGGTTCTTTGGGGCCACCAGTGATTCTGGTTTACTCCATTTGGAAAATAGCAGTAAGCCGTTCTCAGGGGGGCTCCTGTCGCGGTGGTTGCGGTGGCTCCGACTGCGGACGAGGCATCCGCCGCAAGGCTCCGAGGCAACAGGGATTGGTAGGCAGGCAGGGCGATCGATACACCGAGGCTTTTAAGAAAGTGTCTTCGTTTCATTTGGATAGGCGGCTTTAGTTTTGAGAAGAGAGTGACTTGCTTATAGGGCGAGTCTTTTGGAAGGCAGGTGAGTGGACGATTCCTTTTATGAGAGTCATGATGCGTCCGTTGTCGGAGTCTAACGCCTGAACGAGCAAATCGATCGTGTGGGTATCATAGTAATCGAGTCCTCTTCCGATGGCGTAAGTCATCATTTTTTCTGATACGACCCTATAATAGTCGAGTCGGCGTTCATTTGCAAGAATGCGCTTCAAGTCGCGGATATCCCGAAATGCTTCTCCCGAGACAAGGACACCTGAGGGGTCAATGGGGGTGCCGGCTTGGTCGTCCCGCCACATTCCCATCGCATTGAAATTTTCCAGAGCGAGTCCGAGTGGGTCCATCCGCTCGTGGCACGATCTGCAAAGAGCCTGTTCTCGGTGGACTTCCATGAGCTCGCGCATGTTCGGCACATGGTCCTCGGCAAATTGCTCTTGAGCCTCTTCCAACTCGGGTACCTCCGGTGGAGCAGGAGGGGTGGGAGTTC
>JAUHWE010000324.1 GCA_030424825.1 Verrucomicrobiia bacterium | reverse complement strand
GCCCTCCGGGCGTGCCGCACAAGGAGATCATAAAAACGCGGCACGCCCGGAGATCGTTACCCTACCATTTCACCATTCTGCAAAGTAGACCCAAATTAGGATGCTGCGGCCAATTCAAATTTTAAGATTTGTCTAGCCGCTGTAGACGCGATCGACCAAGACAGATTGAAAACCTATAGGGGCGCTGCTTGCGGCGACCACGTAGGTAAAGATTTAGCAACTAACACAGTCGCCGCAAGCAGCGCCCCTACAGAAAAAAGCATTTGTGATACGGACTTAATTATACTCTGCAGCCTCTTGATTCTTGGTTTTGTAGGCTGGGTCGATGACCCGGCAATCCTAGGCTTGAGGCGGGGCAGCTACCGATTTGTCGGGGTCATTGACGACCTCGCCCTACAGATCTCCAAAACTAAGATCTATGACGATTCAGAGAGTAACCGCTTCGCTTTGGAAGTAATTTGCAAATGGGAACCGCTTAGCAATTTATCCCTGGGACGCGCCACATGTAATCGGGATCGACATGAGGCTCGTCGTTCTCACGACCTTCCATCAAGGCAATCTTCTTTTCCAGTAAGCCAGCGATGTTGTCGCCGTAGATGAAGGTCGTTTCTCCCACTTCGGATTGAATCATCCAATCGGTTTCCGCAGTATTCACATGTTGGAGCAATGCTTTCGCATTCTCCTTTTCATCGAGCACCGTTTGGCGAACGAGTTCGCGACAGCGTTTTTTATCGGACGGTTCGGATGCTTCGATATAGCCATGGACGCCTTCAATCCACGCGGCGATATTGCGTTGAGAGCGAAACCAGCTTTGGGCTCCCTTCAGCCGATCGCAGTGGTGGGCCCACACGATTCGGGACGAACCGTCTGAATCCGTGGAATCTCGTGCTTCACTGGCGGCTTTCACCGCCGCTTCGATTGCCGGCAACACGTTTTGAGTGATCGCCTCGCGGCATTTCCCTGCGTATTCTGGTGTACAGAATTCGAAATTGATCTCGCGTCTAAAATCGGTGCACACGCGATTGTTAACGTGGCCGAGATGGAAGTCTTCGTAATAGGCCCGTTCCTCCTCGCTAAGCGCTTCGTAGTTGGGAACAAAGGGACGCACCAGAATTCGATACCAAGTACTCCAAATGGCGAGTACGCTTACGGTGGGCGGAAAGGACCGGTAGGCCTCGTCTGCTAGGTTCCATACCTCTGTGAGGGTCCCGGCGTCAGTTTCACCCACCCATTGGCACGCTTTCCGATAGAGGATCTCATCGTATTCAATAGATGGATCGTTCTGGACCGAACGAAGGACTTCCTGGTTAATATTGTAGGGAGCCATCGTTGCGGGTATTGTTCCGCAAAGTCCCGCGGTGTGGGATACCTCTTGCTTCTCTAGGTCTTTGAGCTTTTCCCAGAGAAGCTTGGGATAGATGGGAGCTTTTACGGGCTCCATATTCCAGAAAGAGCCGGGGCTGAAATAGATATGGGCATTGGAGCCTCGAGATTCAAGAAGCTCCCTTTTTGGCTTTTCCGCATCCCCGAATTGATTGAAGAGTCCAGAGAAAGTGAAGTCCGTGGTCCAATCGTATTTGGGATGGCGATAGTCGGCATTGAATCCTTTGGCAACTAGCGTGTGGGTTTCTAGCTCGATGCCCTCTTCAACGTGGTCCCACAGATGGTCTTGCTCGGCATAGAACATCTCGCTGCGAAGGATGCAGCTGAATTTGGGATTGGTTTGTCGTCCCGCATCGCGAATCGTTTTCATGAAACGGATGATATTCTTCGCTGCGGCCTCGGCGATTTGATCGTCGTTCTTAAATTCGCGGATGACATATCCGCCACCGTTGCGTCCCACGTAGAGCGAGCTTGTGTATTCGAACCCAGCCCCACTGTCGTTGGACCAAATGGTCATGTAGTCGATATTGGGAGCGGCTTCCATGATCTTGGAGAGCAACTCGGTATAGTGATCGAGTACGACCGGGTGGGCGGTGGTCAAATTGTATCGAGGCCGAAAACTCCGAAGCGGGTGGTCGACCCGGGCCCCTCGCAACATGGGGTAGCGCTCTAGGAGCTCGTCTGGAACGGAGCGAGGTTCGAAGGAAAGGATTCCGGCACGAAGCCCGTACTTCTCTGCTAGCTGGGCGGAATGTTTCAGCTTATTGAGATTGGCCTGGAGATATTGGTACGGGTAGATGCCTTTGTTGAGCTTGCTGTAGGCGAACTGGTCGAGTGCGGGGCAATAGGTGTAGAAGAGGTAGAGTAGCTCGCCGGGGGCCGCCTTTTCGTAGGGGAACGTGGTTCCGTAGCCATTCACCTCGACGTGGGTATAGCCCTGGCGGGCCATTTCCCGAATATGGTCCTCAGGATCGAATCCTTTGGCCGTCCGGGCGTGGTTATTGAGCAAAGAGTCGTATGCGGGGCGTAGGTGTTTGAAGGTTGGTTTGAGTATTTTACCATCAGAGAATGCGTCGATGGAAAGGCCCTGCCACTCGTCTACCAGTCGGCATGCGAGCCGGTAGAGGAACCAGGTGTGCGACACGTATAGTTCAATCCCTTCTGATTGCGACGACCGGACGAACATCCACTCTTCCTGGCCGGAAACGCTCACGTTTCGCGTGGCGGCTTCTTCCGGCGTTAGAACTCCCAGCGTGATCCCCGCACTCGTACCGCCGGACTCGTTTGTGGCGCATGCGGCTTGGATGCATTCCGCTGCGGTTGCCTCGACGGGTATCGTGTCATGGAGACGGGTGATGGAGGGTGCGGATTCGAGAAATTGAGCGATCTTCATAGTTTACTTTAGGCCCATGGTTTCAGAGGTCTGGGCTTCTTGATTTCAGCTGCGGAGCAGTCTCATTCGAGGAACTATGGGTATCGATCTACTTTTAAGTTTACGATAAATTTCGAGAGAGCTGGTCTCGCATCGAATATCGGGAAAAACTAGGAGGTCGTCAGTGATGAATGCCCGCAATATAGATCGAAGAGACGCTCTAAAAGGAATTGCTGCTGTGGCTGTGGGCGGATGGATCGCGGACTTGAAAGGCATTCGAGCAATGGCCCAGTTGCGATCTCACTCGATGCGTCCTCATATTTTCATTACATCAGAACGAATTGAAGGTTTACGATCGATCGCTGGGGTGAGGAACTCGATTAAATCCGGAATATCGAAGGACATTTGGAATGAGATCCAGGCCGAATGCGATCGCGAGCGAGGGGCACCGGTTTTAACAGCGCGAACCCAGATCAAAGGTCGAGCTGAGGCAACGGCACGGCAGAATAATCCAGATTACACGATCTGCAAAGCGGCGGGACAGCGGATATTGCGCAATGCCTTGGCCATGCTTCTTACCGAAGAGGAGGAATACAAGAAGACCGCCATGGATCAGATTGCGGCCTTGTTGGACGAATCGGTTTGGCCCGACTGGATTGATCAAGCTCATATTCGATTCGGGCATCCGGCGGATTTGCGTACGGGCATGCTGTCCCAGGATATTGGAATTGGGTTTGACTGGCTGTATCCGTTCTTGTCGTCAAACGAACGTCACGAAATCGTGGAAGGATTGGATCGGCGAGGGATTCAACCATTCTTCGAAAGTGTGGCCCAGGATGCGTGGTGGACGAAAGACCTGAACAACTGGTACACGGTCATAATCGGCGGCTTGGGAATTGCCGGAATGGCCTTGGGTGAGGAACATCCCAAGTCCGAAGAACTGGTTCGCTATTCGCTGCCCATGATGGAGCGATACTTGGAGATCTATGGGAAAGAGGGCGAGTTCAATGAGTCCATCGCTTATTCGAATGCGACGCGTATTCCCGTGACTTATTTTCAAGCGTTTTCGTATCACAACTATTCTGGGAAGAACCCATTGGCCAAAAGGCCTTTCCCGCAAACGGGAGAATGGACCGTGTACTCGACGCTTCCGCCGGGTCGTTATGCGGCTTTCGGAGACGGATGGATTGGGGCTCCGCCCGAAGTAGAGTTCATGACTGCGATCGCGTCGGCGACTAGGGACCCGGTCTTGCAAGGATTTTGCCGCCGTCACCTCGAAGCGAATTCCAATCCCTTTTTGCTGCTTTGGCACGATCCGGATATAGATGCTGCCGATCCAGGAGAAAGGCTCTCCTTGGGGCGTGTCTTTAAAGATAATGGGGCCCAGGTTTATAGCCGTTCTGATTGGGACTTGGAAAAACCGGAGATGATTGTTTATGGAAAAGCGAAGCGAGATCACAACCATGCCCACAACGACGTGGGTCAATTGTGTATCGACACTTTGGGGAACCGAATGATCGTAGATCTCGGATCGCCCTCCGTTTACCCTGCCGATTTCTTTGACGAGAATCGGTGGCAGTACTACAACGCGTCGATCCTTGGACACAATGTACCCATGTTTGGCGGACGTGAGCAGCGTAGCCCGAGTCATAGGCGTGGTGTAAAGATGGGTATCGATTTTTCTGCGGTGAGTGGACGGTACCTGCAAACAAAATTTGATGACGCCGTGGGTAGCTACTGGCAAATGGACTTGAGCTCGGCCTACGAGGGTGTGGTATCAGTCAAGCGGACCGTGGTCCACTTGTTTCCGGGGGTTGCCGTAGTGTTGGACGAAGGAATGCTCGAACGTCCAGAGGAAATTTCGCTTAGATGGCATACCATCAATGCCGCAAAGCCGGATACGGATGGATCCTTCCGTGTGGAAGTCGGCAAGAATGGTCTCGATTGCCGCGTATCCGTTCTCAGGGGAAAGGTGCTGGGTCATGAACTAAGGAGCCACAAATATGTCGAACCTTTTCATAAGGACAGGACAGGGGTGCTGCTAGAACAGAGACACGAACCGTTTGTAGAAACACTTCTCAAGGACGACCGGTATCGCGTGCTAACCTTGTTCGCCTCGAACGAGAATAATTTGCCTGGAAATGGTTGGGAACAGGACGGAGATGACTGGAGAATCCGATGCCAGAATTGTGATATTCGTGTTGAAGTAAGAAGGAATCAACTCATTGTATCTAATCAGTCAATACTACGATCACTACGCGTAAACCTTCGGTGATCAAGGTCGTTTCTTGAAGTTATAAATCAAAAATCTGTAGGGGCGTTGATCTTGGTCATCTTGTAGGGAGGACCGGTCTCCTACTTCGCTAAAGCTTCGTAGGACACGTCGGTCCACCATTTTGTAGGTCGTCTCGTTGAGGCGACAATCCTTCAGATTTTTTGGCAGGTCAGCGACCCGCCCTACAGCTGATTGGTAGCTTTAAGGTTTGGCTATTCGCTGTAGACGTGATCGTTGATCGCGTTACGCGGTCAATGACCACGTCTACAATATATTATCGGACATAAAAAGTAGCTCACTCGCTTTAGCGTGAGCATCCTAAGTCTACTTTGATATATTTCGAACTCATGTTTTTGGGTAGAGCACCGACCTCCGGGCGTGCCGCATTTGTATTATCTCCTTGTGCGGCAGGCCCGGAGGTCCTTGCCCTACCATTTGACAATGTAGAGCAAAGAAATAAAGCGTAAGAGAAAAAATGATGCTCACGCTAAAGCGAGTGAGCTACTCTTGAAATTAGGTTAAACAAAAATAGGTTGGTTATCCGAATCACCGAGAAAGCACTTGGGGAATAGGGTCTTCCTGGCTGATAGCATATCGCCCTGGCCGGAGGGATTTCAATTCGGTAGGCGTTTGACCTTCACCCGGCCAATGTATTTCAATTTTGGTGGCGTGGGTTGCCGCGCCCAAACCAACGTGAATAATCGCTTCGTTTTGCTTGCCGGAATGTCCGCCCGGACCCAGCAATTGCCGACTTTGGATGGAGTCGGGGGTGTTGGGATCTCCATCTGTATCGGCGGTAACGCGAA
>JAUHWE010000323.1 GCA_030424825.1 Verrucomicrobiia bacterium | reverse complement strand
AGAGTGCCCCACAAGCGCGCTCTCGATTTCCGCCGTACCGAGTCGATGTCCCGAAACGTTCAATACATCGTCAATCCGTCCGACTATCCAAAAATACCCATCCTTGTCCTGACGACAACCGTCGCCACAGAAGTAAACCCCTTTGTATTCACTCCAATACGTTTCTTTGTAACGCTTGTTGTCCCCGTACAGGGTTCGAAGCATACTGGGCCATGGCTGCGTCAGTACCAGTTTGCCGCTCTTTCCCTTTCGCACCTCTTTTCCAGCATCGTCGAAAACCTTTGGAACCACTCCAAAAAAGGGCAAACCGGCAGAGCCCGGCTTCGAGTAAGCGGCTCCCGGGAGCGTCGTTATCATAATTCCGCCCGTTTCCGTCTGCCACCACGTATCCACAATGGGACAACGTCCGCCACCGATGACCTTATGATACCATTTCCAGGCTTCCGGATTAATGGGTTCACCCACCGAACCGAGCAATCTCAGAGAACTCAGATCGTGCTTTTTAATATGATCATCACCCCACTTCATGAAGGCCCGTATTGCAGTCGGCGCCGTATAGAAAACCGTTACCTTGTGCCGATCGACGATCGACCAAAAGCGGTCCGGTCCGGGTTCATTAGGAGCTCCTTCGTAAATGACGTTGGTCCCTCCATTTCCCAAAATTCCGTAAACCACATAACTGTGTCCGGTAATCCACCCGATATCTGCCGTACACCAATAAGTGTCGCTTTCCTTGAGATCGAAAACGTATTTCGAAGTCATTACAGTCCCGAGGAGAAATCCGCCACTCGTATGCAACACCCCTTTTGGCTTTCCCGTGCTTCCACTCGTATAAAGAACGAAAAGCGGCGTTTCACTGTCGAACGCCTTTGCCTTGTGCACATGAGAAGCGTTTTCAACCAGATCGTGCCACCAGTAGTCACGTCCCTTTTTCATATGAACCCGGTTGGCGGCCCGCTTGAGTGTGATGACACTGGTGACCGACGGACAGTCCTTTAGGGCATGATTCACATTTGCCTTTAGGTCGATGATTTTACCGCGGCGCCACCCTCCATCCGCAGTAATCACGAGTTTTGCCGCGCAATCATTCACCCGATCCTTGATCGATTCGGAGCTGAATCCGCCAAAGATCACCGTATGAACGGCCCCTATACGAGCACAGGACAGCATTGCCACAACGGCTTCCGCCACCATCGGCATATAAATTGCCACCCGATCCCCCTTCTTGATTCCCAAAGACTCCAGCACATTGGAAAACTTGCAAATTTCCGTGTGCAACTGCCTGTAAGTCAGGGTCTTCTGATCACCGGGCTCACCTTCGAATATGAGCGCTGCCTTGTTCTCTCGGGCGGTACCCAAATGCCGGTCGACACAATTCTCGCAAACATTTAACTTGCCACCAACGAACCATTTGGCATGAGGTTCTTTCCACTTGAGGGTTTGCTTCCAAGGCTTCCGCCAAAGGAGCAAATCTTTTGCTTGAGTATTCCAGAACTTTTCTGGATTCTTCACGGACTCCGAGTAAAGCCTCTTGTATTCGGCCAGACTTTGGATGGCAGCCTGTTTCCTGAATTCCTGAGAGGGCGAGAATTTTTCGTCTTCTTGAGTTACTGAAGTTATATTGTTTGCCACTAATTTTCCTTGATTTAGAAATAAGTTGAGGGGTGAAAGCGCCGAATATCAGCAAGTTAGCCCGTTAGGGTCAAGCCTCGGATCCAATCACATTCTCTCAATTAGGATATTTGAATACATAGAGCTTTCCCAAGGCGGCATCCTGCTGCCAACGTATCCGGTATTAACTACATTAGCTCATTAATAACACACAAAACCGCTCACCAACGCGAAGCGTATGGCCGACGAAAACGAAAACAATAACGAACAGACCGTACAGGTCGAAGGCGTCCTCGAAGTCACAAAGAAAAAGACGGGACAATTGCTCGATCTGAGTAAAAATGGACGTCAACGCCCGACGGATCCCTTTATCCCGAAAGAGCTGATTCGACGCTTCAAGCTGAGGACAGGGAACTATATCGTAGCCCAAGCGACGGCCGACCCTCGCTTCCAAAATCCAAAGGTTCGATACATTGATACGGTCGATGGACTAAGCGTGGATGAGCGGCGAAAAAAGCTGGATTTCACCCAACTGACCACCATCACTCCAGAAGAGCAAATCAAACTGGAAACGACCAAAGACCGCATGACCACCCGGGCCATGGACCTTTTTTGCCCGCTCGGGAAAGGGACTCGCGGACTGATCGTCGCCCCGCCCCGCACGGGAAAGACCACCCTTCTAACGCATATTGCCCAGGGGATCAAAGCCAACCACCCCGATATCCAGATTTTGATACTCCTCGTCGACGAACGTCCTGAAGAGGTCACCGACTTCCGTCGCAATATCGATGGCGAGGTCTGGGCTTCCTCCAATGACGAGGATTTGCCGAGCCACCTGCGCGTTGCCGATCTTTGCATCGAACGGGCCAAGCGCCAAGTCGAGGTGGGCAAGGATGTAGTCATCCTCATGGACTCCATCACTCGTCTCGCTCGAGCGCACAATTCATCGAAAAAGTCGGGACGCACCATGTCGGGCGGTCTGGACATTCGAGCGCTGGAAAAGCCGCGTCAGATTTTCGCCGCCGCCCGGAACACCGAGGAGGAAGGAAGCCTCACCATCGTTGCCTCTGCCCTCATCGAAACCGGCAGCCGTATGGACGATATGATTTTCCAGGAATTCAAAGGTACGGGCAATATGGAAATGGTGCTCGACCGCAAAGTAGCGGAAATGCGCCTCTACCCGGCAATGAACATTGCTTCTTCCGGCACGCGACGCGAAGAGCTGCTGATTCCGGAGGAAGTCCTCGATGGTATTCATTTTTTCCGACGCGCGCTGGTTCAGCAAAAAACCGAGGACGCAACGGAAACCATGCTAACCCGCCTTTCCAAAACGGAAAGCAACCAGGATCTTCTCGACCTAATAAATCGATAACCCCCACCAACAGGACCAAACCAACCGATTCTGCCACGGTTTACACGCCGCTAAACCAAGATATGGGCGATTATATCAAATAATGGCCACTTATCGCTTGAACTAGCTTAAACTGCTGGCAGAAAAGACTGTTTCTCTCCCCGTAGCTATCGGGGAGCTCCTCTTCATACTGAGTCTTCTATGGAAAGTTTCTCTCAACAGTGTCTCGACATGGCTCGCTCCATGCTCAGCCACAACTTGGATTCCATCAATCAAGATGGCACAATTTCACCCGTGGAAGGTGAAGAACCTCGCCTCGACGAGCCCGGCCACGCTGCTCTAGCGATTGGGGAATTCTACCGGGCTACCGGGGAACCGGAACTCGACGGCAAAGATCTCATCGATCTGGCGGCCCGCTGCATTACCCAGCAGGTATTCCGCGATCCCCCCCAGGAAAACGGCCTGGCCTACGCCGCACTGGCCCTGCTTTCATTCGGACCGTCCAAGGAACGCAATCCCGTATGGGAACGCCTTGTCGACGAGACCCGCGAGCGCCTGGACAAGCTTTTGCTCAACCGCAGCGACTACGACAACCATTGGCAGACCTTCAACATCGCCAAAGCGGTCTGCCGATTCAGCCTCGGACTTTCGAAGAAGGACGAGACCGGTCGACTGATCGAACGCTTCCTCGATCGCATCGACCAGACAAGCTCAAATGGCTATTTCGACGATGTCGATGAAGGAATCGGAGGCTACTATTCGCTCTATGGAGTAATGTCCTTCGTCTTCATTCGCCAATCGCTCCAGCTCCATTCCAACCCCGGATTAAGGGAGCGCAAGCTTCCCAGCCTTCGGACTTACGCCCAGAAATACATCAAGATCCTACCGGACCTCGTAAGAGAAGACGGACTCGGATGGTCGTTCTCTAAAAGCTCAGGAGCGTATGGCCAGATGCATCTAATCAGCTTGCTCCTGCAAGGATTTCGCGATGGATGGGTCCCCGAAGACCGCCAGCAAAAGTACTTCGACCTCCTGCGTCGCCTTTTCTACTACTTTTATGTCACATTCCTCGATCAGGAACATGGATACCTGATTGTGCGAGATGAAGAGCGTACCGCTCTGGCCGGGCACACCACGCGTCTCTCCAATTTTGACGGAGCGCGGTACCTGAGCCAATGGGCGCGTCTTTCACAAGACATCAAAGCCCCGACCGGAGCTCCTGCCGACCCCTTCAAGTCGGGTTGCCGCTTTGTCATATTCGACAAGTCCAACAAGAAGGAGCAGGGGCTTTTACTCTACCGCAATGTCGATTCGGGACTGCAAATTCAAATGCCGCTCGTTTCCTGTGGCGCCAAACCCACCGCAGACTGCCTGCCCTTCCCACATTCTCCCGGCGTATTCGATTGGCCGAATAACACCTACCTGCCAATCATGATCCCGGAACTCACGTTCCGAGGTGAACAGTTCATTCCCGCTTTTTACGGCAAACGATGCACCACGGGACTGGGCTTTAAGCGCTCCTTCTACTTCCGATACGAACAGCCGGATCTCATCAACACGAATGAGAAAATCGCCAATGACATCGGTTCCTGCAAGGTGAGCTGGACTTTCGCTAATAACAAAATCACCAGCGAGTTCATCTACACGGTCAAGAACCAGATCACTATGGATCGTTTCCGGTACATGCTTGCGATTGGCTCTCCCCACTCGAAGCACCGGGTAGACTCCTCTCCCATGCTGGGACAGGAAGGCCTGCGCTGCCAGGTTCTCAAGGATGATTTCCAAGGCACCTGGAAGGAAACGGATGTCGTCACTAACGACCCGACCTACCGGACCAACTACGGAAACCTCCACTATCTGCAAACGCTGGAACGAGACCACCCGCTGATCATGCGACCGGGGCAAACCTATCGACTTTCCGTTTCGTTTGATCCCGACATCATCGCAGTAGGCGAAACCGAGTAAGCGGCCCATCCGAAAGGCGCCGCAACCTGCAGTTCGAGCCGTCGTCAAGATCCCATGCTGGCAAAGCGAATCATCCCATGCCTTGACGTCCATGCGGGACGTGTCGTCAAAGGAGTTAAATTCAAAGAACTCCGCGATGCCGGCGATCCCGTTGCCTGCGCCAAGGCCTATGATGAACAAGGAGCCGACGAACTCGTGTTCCTCGACATCACCGCATCGAGCGACGAGCGTGAAATCATGCACCACGTCGTCGAGCAAACCGCATCGGAGTGCTTCATGCCCCTTACCGTTGGCGGTGGATTGCGCAATATCGACAATATTACGCAGATGCTTCACTCAGGAGCGGACAAAGTTAGCCTTAACACGGCAGCCATCAATGATCCGAATCTGATACTGGAGTCCGCTCGCAAGTTTGGGAATCAATGCATCGTTTTGGCCATAGATGCGAAACGGGATGGCGACAGCTGGCGCGTATTTACACACGGAGGACGCAAACCAACCCCGCTCGACGCCATTGAATGGGCAGAACGCGCCGTGTCACTAGGAGCGGGTGAAATCCTGCTTACCAGCATGGACGCGGACGGGACGCTTGCGGGCTACGACATCGAACTGACTCGCCGGATATCCGAAGCCGTAGAAGTTCCGGTAATCGCTTCCGGAGGAGCCGGGAACCTCGATCACCTGGTTGACGTCCTCGAAAAAGGAAAGGCAGACGCCGTTCTGGCGGCGAGCATTTTTCACTTTGGAACCTACACCATCGGCCAGGCCAAGCGCCACCTAGAAGAAGCCCACCTTCCGGTTCGGCTTTAGCTTCGATTTATTTCCCTTCGGGTAAATACCTCGAAGCTTGTCGCAGACCCCGACCTGCTTGCCATGAGCTTGTCGAATGCGTCGGTGGCTTCGTTGCTGACATTGGTAGCGGGCGATCT
>JAUHWE010000322.1 GCA_030424825.1 Verrucomicrobiia bacterium | reverse complement strand
TCCGTAAATATTTGTTTCGTCCTCGTTTGAAAGACCATCACGGTCGAGGTCGAAAGAAGATCCTAGGCCTACAATTCGGAAGTAGCGATTTTCCTGAAGATTAACGGGGATTGTGGCCCGAAAGCGCCTCTCGCCTACGGGCTCGTACTCGATCCCTTCGACTTCCGTCCACGCGGAGGCCGCTCGGGAAAGGTTGACTGCAGATTCCGTTTTGAAGGCCGCGAACACTTGATCCGTTTCCTCAAACGTAATTTCCAAAGAGGTTTCCGATAGCCGGGAAATTCCAACTAGCTCTATTCTCTGGCTTGCTTCGATACCTGGCGGATCGAGAGCGTGTACAGGCTGTAGACCCACGCCTGCTATGAGCAGAATTAGCCAGAGCGGCAGGGTGACTGAACAGCGATATCGAATTCCCATTATTAGGTAACTAGGCGTGAGTTTGACTGAAACGAGTCCGGTATCGGAAAAACGAGCTGCCTTCTCGATTCGGAATGAGTTATGGAAGTCATACGATGATCCGTAAATCGCTGATTGCACGCAAGTTCAAAAGGTTAAGTTCGACCCGAAACAGGAACAGGAACATCAAACCACGCACAATGGGGGATTTCCGCCTTTTCTGTGCGAGCTTCCCCCATGAGGGGCATCGAGGTCACTAAACGAGAGGCAGTGTTCAGGTCCCGTAGACAAACCCGCTCCATCAGGTAGGAGACTCATTGATACAAATCCACCACGGACTGAGCCCGTCTCTTGACAAGTTTGCGCAGTTCCGTCGGTTCAATAACTTCCACTTGATCCCCCCAACTCAGGATCCATTGAGCGATTTCCTCGAGACTTCCCAGCCTGAATCCTACGATGATCGATCCGTCATTTGCCTCCTCAATTTCCTGGGAAGGATGCCAGATGTTTTCGGAAACGTATTCGGAAAGAGAAGGCTGCACACGAATGGCGATCTTGTGTTTTCCCGTCTGCGACCAGATGCCGAAACTAGTCCACAAATAGTCCTCGACCGAAAACTCGGGGGACACCTTAAAGGTTTCGTTTTGGATTTCCAAACCCGACGCACGGGCTAGTAGAAACGTACGCATGGCTTCGCGCTGATGGTCCCATGCCAGCAGGTACCATTTGCCAAGATAGTTGGTGACGTGGTGGGGATTGGCCACTCGCTCCTCTGGATCGCTTGTTCCCGGCTTCTTGTACTTGAATTTTAATACACGTTTTTCCAAAGCGCCTTTGATGGCGAGCTTCAGCGTTTCTTCGTCGAGCTTGGAAAGCCGACCATGTTTGAAAGAAATGGTGTCGCTCAACGCTGCTAGATTGGCGGTGATTGTATCGGGCAGACTCGCAGACAATTTATTGAAGGCATTGGCCAGCGGCTTCTCAAAAGGAGTTCCCTTATAGTGGTCCAATGCCTTTTGGGCAACACTCAATGCCAATAGCTCGCCCTCGGAAATGTCTATGGTTGGCAAACTCTCGACTTCGCGGGTGTAGCAATAACCATGCTCCGAAGGCTCGTACTCGATGGGCATGAGCATGCGGTCGCGCATGAAGTCAATATCGCGACTGATTGTCTTAGTGCTCACTTCAAGCTCCGCCGCCAAGCGGCTACAGTTCGGGAAGCCACCGCGCTGCAAGGATTTGTGGATAAGCAGCATTCTCTCGATGGCCGGGCGCTTTAGACTGTGAATGCGAGGAGAAGTCACGATCCCAGAGAGATGGAGATACACGCTCCGTCAATCAACCTTGAAACACAAAAACTGCTGGTCTTGGCACGTGAGTTGCTTTTGGCTGAATTCTAAGTCCACCGCTAAAAGGGCGGTAGGATGCGCTCAAAATGAAGACGAAACGATGTTCCTGGTGCGGTGACGACCCCCTGTATGTGAAGTATCACGACACAGAGTGGGGTATCCCGGAGTACAATTCGAAAGCCTTATTCGGCAAACTCGTCCTGGATGGAGCCCAGGCAGGGCTTTCGTGGATTACAATTCTACGAAAACGCGAAAACTACCTACAAGCCTTCGATGGGTTTGATCCCGTGAAAATGGCGCGGTATTCGGATAATAAGCTGGAGGAACTTCTAAAGGATCCGGGCATCGTCCGCAATCGTCTCAAGATCAAAAGCGCTCGCCAGAATGCCCAGGCTTATTTGCGAATGAAACACAGAGGCGTGAATTTCTCCGAATATCTATGGAGTTTTGTGAGGGCTAAACCAATCCAAAACGCTTGGAAAGACATGGGCGAAGTGCCGACAACATCACCCGAAGCGGAAGCCATGAGCAAAGCACTCAAAAAGGAAGGGTTCAACTTTGTGGGTCCCACCATCGTCTACGCCTTTATGCAGGCGGTCGGCATGGTAAACGATCACCTGACCAGTTGTTTTCGGTACGCTGAGATTGCGGACTAACGATCTAATCTTCAACCCGAAGATCTTCGTTCGAGTTCGAGCAGATACTTCTTTCGCCAGATTCCGCCACCGTATCCCACCAGAGTTCCGTCTTTGCCGATGACCCGATGGCACGGGATTAGGATCGCGATACGATTGTCTCCATTTGCCGTGGCCACCGCCCGCACGGCCTTTGGGTTTCCGATCGCCGTGGCCTGTTCTTGATACGATCGAGAGGCCCCATAAGGAATGCGTCTCAGCTCTTCCCAAACTCGCTTCTGAAAGTCAGTAGCCGGTAGGACAAGCGGCAAATCGAATTCTTTCAATTCCCCCTTAAAGTATTCTGAAATCTGCCGGTCAAGTTCATTGAAGTGAGGGTGGCTTCCGGGAACAAACTCGGCTTTAAGACGCTTCCGCAGTCGATCAATTTGTGTCTCGAGCATCCGCCTGTCAGTAAACTCGAGCAAGCAGATCCCTTCGTCGGTAGCGCCCGCGATCATCGGGCCCAATGGCGTTTGTATCCTGGTAATGTAGACCATTTGCTTTTTCGAACTCTCGGATGGGGAAAACCCAGTAGCGCTTTTGAAAGCGCTTCCAAAACCGCTCAGTGAATCGAATCCCGTTTCGAATGCCGCTTCCGTCACTGGCTTCCTGTGCCGAATCTGACCAAATGCTCGACTGATACGCATCAGGCGCAGGTATGCCTGGAATGTCATTCCATGATACTTTTTAAACCATCGGCGTACTCGCGCCGGATCAATACTCCGGTTTCGGATCTCCGTGTCGCTAAGGCGTAACCCCGGATTCGTTTGAACTTCATCCAATAGCGGCTTTAACCAATCCGGAGTGGCCCCCACATTTCGCATAGGCTGGCAAAGTTTGCAAGGCCGGTATCCATCATTCAAAGCCTCTTTCGTAGATTGATAGAAAATCACGTTCTGCCGCTTTGGACTTTTTGCGCGACAGGTGGGGCGACAAAAAATCCCCGTCGTTTTGACTGCAAAATAGAAAAGCCCTTCAAATGAGCTGTCCTTGGATATGAGGGCAGAATAGAGGATATCGGGGTCTGGCAAGCTCGATCGAATCATGGAGCACTATCATAGCACTTTCTTAAAATGAAAGGCAACCGATGTTTGAACAACCAATTTGGATTGCGGGTCTCTGTGGCCCAATCCGTGGAAAAGCGCAATCGCGGGCGTTACGAATACGCTTTACTGAAAAGAGGAGTGAGTCAGGTTTCAGGATGGTGGATCGATTAGAATTTGAGTCAGATGACATTCGTGGCGAAAAGGGCGAATTCACCGTTATTGGCACCTACCAATCCTCTCGCCTTGCTCACGAAGCTGGCCTCGCCATTTTGGCGGCAGGCCATCACTACTGGGTCTATCCGGTCGATGATCTTTATGTCCTCGCGGTAAAGTCAAAATATTCCGAGATTTTGCGTCGCGAAGTGAATATTGCCGAATTGAAGAATCGATTCTGGCCACCCATCTCTATCGACCTGCCCAACCAGTCTACCCGGAAAGCGCCCACTGTTCTCTTTGCCCTATTCTTGATCGGGGTATTCATAGGCCAAAACGCTATTCCGAATTTAAAGGAACTTGGGATGAACAGTAGCGACGGTGTCTTCATTCAAGGAGAATGGTGGCGGATCGTGACCGCTGTCACCCTTCATGCGGATGTCGCTCACTTAGCTGGAAACCTTCTAGGCATATCGCTTTTTACGTATCTATGCTGCCGATACATGGGAAATGGCCTTGCCTGGTTCTTAATCATATCAGTTGCCAGTCTTTCCAATCTAACCAATGCCTACATCAGGCTGGGCGACCCGTTTTTCTCCTTGGGAGCCTCAACCGCAGTATTTGCATCGTTGGGGCTATTGACCGGTTTTCCGGTAGGAGTGTATCTCAAGACTCGAGATCCGATGCAGAGCAGAGATTGGCTGATCCCGTTTTTTGGGGGATGCATCCTTTTCGCATGGATGGGAGGAGGGGAATTCCCAACAGATGTAACCGGTCACTTGCTTTCCTTCGTATTTGGGACCATTGTCGCGATCGTAATTTCCAGCACTTCAATACAGTCAAAGCTGAACGCATTTCATCAAAAGATGCTGCTACTGATAGCGTCGGGACTACTGACCGCAAGTTGGATGCTGGCGCTTTTGTAGACGGATCTTAAACCGGATGAGCATTGACCGGACGGTAGCAATTTTAACGGCATTACCCAAGCTTCTGCCTTAGCCCAAAATTTGTCGCTTCTGCGGATTTACTTTAAGTGTTTCGGTTCCCTTGCTTTGGTACCTATGCGATCAAATCATGCACCACTTTGCCATGGACATCGGTTAAGCGGAAATCGCGGCCCTGAAATCGGTAGGTGAGTCGTTCGTGGTCGAATCCCAGCAGGTGCATTAGCGTCGCTTGAAAATCGTGAATGTGCACCTTGTTCTCTGTGACGGCGAACCCGAGTTCGTCGGTGGATCCATAAGAATAACCACCTTTGACGCCTCCGCCCGCCATCCACATGGAGAAGCAGTCTGGATAGTGATCACGACCCAGGATTTTTGACGCCGCAGTGCGACCTTCCCGAAACGGAGTTCTTCCAAACTCGCCTCCACAAATGATAAGCGTATCGTCCAGTAAACCCCGATCTCGCAGATCCTTAATGAGCGCGGCTATCGGCTTATCGACGGTGGCCGCCTTTGTCAGCAATCCATCACCCACACCATTGGCGACATTCGTGCCGTGAAAATCCCAGCCCCAGTCAAACAGCTGGACAAATCGCACGCCTTTCTCAACCAGACGACGGGCCAAAAGGCAGTTGTTGGCGAAACTGGCCGCTCCTGGCTCGGCACCGTAAGCTTCTAGCATTCGAGGCGATTCTTTGGAAATGTCCATGGTTTCCGGAACGGACATCTGCATGCGATAGGCCAACTCGTATTGAGAAATCCGGGTACGTGTCTCGGGGTGGCCGTACTCGTCTGCCTGAATTTCGTTGAGCTCCTGAATCGCATCCAAGCTTCGACGACGCAAATTTCGATCCATCCCCTTCGGGTCAGAGACATATAGGACCGGATCTCCGCTAGAGCGGCATTGCACTCCCTGATAAACAGGCGGCAGAAATCCGTTTCCAAACGAATTCTTTCCTCCATTAGGCTGTACACCGCTCGAGATCAATACGATGAAACCGGGCAGGTCAGCATTGTCCGTGCCCAGGCCATAGCTCACCCACGATCCGAAAGAAGGGCGTCCCGGACGCGGAGAGCCTGTTAAGGTAAAAAGTTCCGCTGGAGCGTGGTTGAACTGATCGGTATTCAAGGAATGGATCATGCACATTTCATCCGCGACTTCATGTAAATGGGGAATCGCATCCGAAAGCCAAAGGCCGCCTTTGCCGTGTTGCTTGAAGGTTCGCCGTGTACCGAGCAATTTGGGTGTGCCTGAAGTGAAAGCGAATTTCTTTCCTTTCAAAAACTCTGCCGGA
>JAUHWE010000321.1 GCA_030424825.1 Verrucomicrobiia bacterium | reverse complement strand
AGTGGACACGTTTGTCCTGACGATTGAATTCCCTAATCAGGATCCGATGGTCGTGCAAGCAATTCCAGACCAGGTTGTGGACGAGGACATGCCGTTTTCGTTGAATATTTCATCGAATTTTGGAGATGCCGATGACGGCGATACGCTCGCGTTTGTAGCTACGTTGGAGGGAGGAGGCACCATTCCGGATTGGCTGGCGTTTGACGGAGATGCCGGGATGTTTACAGGGACACCTTTGAACGACGATGTTGCGCTGCTCTCTATTGAAGTGACTGCAACTGACGGAGAAGCAGCTGTAGCGGATGCATTTCTTCTCACGGTGAACAATGTGAACGACTCGCCCGTCTTGGTCACTTCTATAGGAGGTCAGACTGCGATTGAGGATGTTCTCTTTAGTCTAGATGTGTCGCCAAATTTTGATGACATTGATACTGGGGACACGCTTTCGTTCGAAGCGGCTTTGGAGGGTGGGGGAACCTTGCCAGGATGGATCACGATGGAAGAAGTTTCCGGAGTATTGTCGGGTACGCCGTTTAATGGGGACGTAGGCTCCCTTGCGATTAGGATAACGGCTTCAGATGGGGAGCTATCCGCATCAGGTGTTTTTGAATTAGTTGTGGGCAACTCGAACGATATTCCCATACTCCTTTCGGAGATCCCAGATCAAAATGCGGCCGAGGACGAGCTATTCTCACTGGATGTTTCATCGAATTTTGGAGATTCCGACGTTGGGGATTCTCTTTCTTTCTACGCGACTTTGGAAGGTGGATCTACACTACCGGGATGGCTTTCGCTCGATCCGGATTCAGGCGTTTTTTCGGGAACGCCGTTAAACGAGGATGTGGGCTCCCTCTCTATTGAGTTGATCGTTACTGATGGGGAAGCGTCTGCTTCCGATGTATTTGTTATCACCGTAAGCAACGTAAACGATCCACCTAGTCTCTTGTTTCCAATTTCTAATCAGAAGATCTCGGAAGATAGCCCGTTTGATTTGGACGTATCTCCAAATTTCGGTGACGTAGATGAAGGAGATACACTTTCATACGTGGCAGTCCTCGAGAACGGTGATCCGCTTCCGAGTTGGCTGGAGTTTGACGAAGCATCCGGCGAGTTCACTGGTGTTCTCAGTGAAAAAGATATAGAAACGATTTCGATTCGAGTGACGGCCTCAGACGGTTTAGAATCGGTTTCTAGTGTATTTGCGGTGGAAGTGGTAAGCGTCAACCATTCGCCGGTTCTTGTCACAGATCTTGAGGATAGAATTATTCAAGAAGGAGAACCATTTATTTATACGATTTCCGGATATTTCGAAGATCCGGACCAGGAAGATATTTTGTCCTATTCCGCGTATCTTGAAGGTGGAGACGCACTCCCAGAATGGCTTGATTTTGATTTGAACTCCGGCGTTTTTTCCGTTGTTCCCTGGAGAAGCATTGTTGGAACATTGGCAATCAAGGTTACTGTTAGCGATGGAGACAAGGAGGTCACAGACGAGTTTCTGTTGCAGATTGTATCTTACTTGCAGGTCGTAAAAATTGGTCACGACCTTTACCTGGAGTTAGACAAGCCGATTGGTGGACTCGATTGCACGCTTTGGGAGTCTAAAGACCTGATCAATTGGGAGCGGTCCGTTATCCAGCCGGACGAGGTTGATGGAAAACTTAGGTTCAGAATTCCCAACAGCCTTAGCTGTTTGTATCGAATTGAAGTGTCGGAGTAAGGATGTTAGTCCAATTTTCAGATGAAAGTGGATCTTGACGGGGAGCTTGCTGGAAGGTCTAATTGGGGGTCATTCTCGAGGTTCTTAGAGATGACTCCAACTTTACTATGATGAACCGCAATTTAGCTCTCTGTGCCCTGGCGCTTGTCTTGATGGGAGTTTTCTTTCTTCTGAAACGCTCGCCGGATACGGAAATTTCCGAGAAGGAAACAGTTGAGAGTCCTGTGAGTACTTTTCCTAGCGAAGAAACGCTGTCGGAAACCGGTCTGGTTGACGATTCCCTGGGCGATGAACCCGATGAACATCCGTCGGAAGAGCCTAGCGTTGCGACGCCTGGTGGTTCGTACGCGGATCCCATTCCTTTCGAGAGTGTTGCGATGAGTGAGCTTGAAGAAGTGGATCTTTCGAATTCTGGCGACGTCCATTCCCATAAGATTAGGGAATGGCGAGGTCGGATCGAACCGAGCCTGTCGACTATTAAAGACTTGCTCGAAATGGAAGGGGAGGAAGGTGTATTGGCGATTTCGCTACCGGATTCGAGTCAAGTAAAGGTTACCCGCATGCGTTTCGAATCCTTTGGGCCGAATCAAGGAGTGATATCGGGAAAAATCCTCAGAGACACGTTTGGGGAGGTGGTCCTGAGCTATGTGAACCAAGCGGTAGCGGGCTCGATCCGGGACTATCGCAACGACCAAGTCTGGGAGATCCGCAATGCGGGAGGGGGTCGCCAGTTTATCGCCCAAGTCGATGTAGATGCATTGGGGGTATGTGGAGTGTGCGCGGTGCATGGTGGGGTGGAATGATGTGGACTTGGATTTTTTTTAAAAGGATAGCTGCTTTCGGTATTTGTCTTTGTGGTTTTGTTGGTCTGAAGGCGGAGTCGGTTCTCGATGTACTGATTCTCTATACGAGCGATGTTGAAGATCGGTACAATGGGGTTGACGGTGTTTTGGCCCAAGCAAGCGCGAGCGTAGTCAGTGCGAATTTAGGATTCGAAAACAGTTCGGTGGATATACGCTTGAGATTAAAAGGAGTCGAGAAGATTGACTATGTCGAGAGTAGCGAAGATATGAGCGACGACCTGAATTTCATTACTGATTCGAGTGATGTCGCCGCTCTTCGAAACGAGTCGGGTGCGGACTTGGTTTGCCTTTTCAGGCTTCTGACCGTGGACAATGTTGTAGGGGTTGCGTGGCTGCTGGAGGATGAGGCTGGGAAACCGGAAAGGGCTTTTTCGGTTACCACTGCGGGAGCAGCTCTCTCCTCTATGGTTTTTCAGCATGAGATCGGACACAATCTTGGGGGTGCCCATGATCGCGAGAATACGGAGAGTGGAGGGCTGTATCCGTTTTCTCATGGCCATCGTTTCAATGGATCCGATGGAGCTGAGTACAGGACTGTAATGGCGTATGCTCCGGGTCAGCGGATAAATTACTTTTCGAATCCTTCGATTGAATATTTGGGGGCGGCCACTGGAGTTGCTGAAGGGGATGATGCTGCTGACAATGCTCGTACTTTCAATGACATTGCTTCGTCGGTAGAATCTTATCGAGGGCACCTACACCAGTTGCCAGTGGCTGATGCAGGACCGGACCTGGGAAAAGAAGATCTGGATCTTGATGGGTATGAACCCATAACCCTCGATGCTTCGCGTTCAAGTTACGAGGACTCTATCGTATCGTGGGAATGGCAATGGGATGGAGGAACCGCCAGTGGAGAAACGGTAACGGTGGAATTCCCGCTTGGCACAACCCTCGTGACGTTGACGATAACGGATGCTGAAGGATTTGTGGATGAAGACGAGCTCTTAGTCATTGTGCAAGAGCGCACTCCGGTGGTTTTCTTAGAATCGGGGTTGAATCACTCGTTTTTCTTGAAAGAATCCGGATCTCTGACCGGATTAGGGCAGAGAGGCCTGGGCGAATTGGGGCCAAACACGGGGGGTACTGTGGAAAGCCCGGTGGAAGTATTTTCAGCAGGTATCGAGTCCGTTGCGGGAGGGGGGCAGTTCAGCCTGTACCTCAGGACAGATGGGTCTGTTTGGGGATCAGGCTTTATGGGTTTCGGAGTTGAAGAAGCTGGAGTAGTACGTGATCCAATTGAGATAATTGACTCGGGAATTGTGAAAATCGTATCAGGGGTTGCCCACAGCCTCTTTCTCGGCGAGGAGGGATCCCTATGGGTGGTAGGGAACAATTATTATGGCCAATTGGGCGATGGGACCTCAGATGCAAAAATGGTGCCTGTCCAAATACTGGATACGGACGTAGCGGACATCTTTGCAGACGAACTTGTGAGCTTCTTCCTGAAGACAAATGGGTCCCTTTGGGGGATGGGCGAAAATAATTACGGACAATTGGGAGATGGCAGTTATTCGAATCGATCTAATCCGGTAGAAATTTTCCCATCCGGAGTCGCTTCAGTCGCTTCCAACAGAGAACAGACCCTTTTTCTCATGGAAAATGGATCGGTTTGGCTAACGGGACGAAATCTGTATGGCATTCTGGGTGATCCGGACTCGCCCGATGCACTAAGCGAGAAAGTGAATGTTCCCGTCAGGATTGTCTCATCCGGAGCGGTCGCGATAGCCGCTGGTTATCAGTACGGCTTGGTTCTACTTGCGGACGGTTCACTTTTGGCGGTGGGTCGCAATTTGTTTTCCGCTCAAGGATTCCCTGCCTCTGATGCCACGTTTAGCGTCCCGACAAAAGTCATCTCCAAAGGCGTGAACGCGATTTCGGCAGGAGGGAACCACATTCTGGTGATGCGGAATGACAATTCAATTTGGAAACTCGGCGATTTCGGCGATCAAGGGCCTGTATTACTGCCTGAGGAAGAGCCTCGAAGTCTGGCTCCGAAAACAATGAAAAGGGTTCAGCTCGGTTTCGAAGAGTGGCCCAATGAACCGCCGATAGCTGTGGGAGGGGGGGAACTCGTTTCGACGGACCTTGACGGTAACGGGTTCAATACTGTGAAGCTAGTCTGATCTGCTTCAACGGATGATTGGCAGGTAGTGAGCTATGCTTGGAGTTGGACTGGGGGTTCGGCAAATGGCGAAATTGTGAGGGCCGATTTCGACGTTGGATCCACAACTGTCACACTCGAAGTGAAAGATGATGAGGGCGAAATTTCCAGAGACACATTTGATGTTCAGGTGAATCCGCAGGAAAAAATTGCGGCTGTATCCATTTCTGATGCGCATAGTATTATAGTAATGTCAGATGGTTCTCTCTGGGGCACCGGGAGTAGTGATCTCGGTAAATTGGGGAATGGACCGTTGGGAAACCGCTCGTCTTTCGACTCGATTGTGTCATCAACTGTGACAAGGATTTCCACAAGTGCACAAACCACTCTGTTCTTGCGGAACGATGGTTCCCTTTGGGGCATGGGTAGGGACGAGTACAATGCCCTGGGACCGGAAAGCCGGGCGGCGAATAATTTGCCTATTGAAGTGGTGGAGTCAGGAGTGATGCATATGGCAGCGGGTAGCGATTTTTCGCTTTATGTAACGAGCAACGGTACCTTGTGGGGAATGGGTAACAACGCTTCCGGGCAGATTGGTCTGGGAAGTGGCACATTTTCAGTGAGTCCGGCGAAGGAGATTGCCTCTAGCGTTTCCAAAGCGTTCGCGGGCACGCGGCACTCGATGTTCATCAATAATAACGGATCTCTTTGGGCCACGGGCAGCAACGATCGCGGGCAGCTCGGAGATGGCTCGAAACAAAGTCGCTTTCAACCAGTTCAGGTTATATCTAGCGGGGCGGTTTCGGTGACGTTGAGTGAGAACTTCAGTCTCGTCCTTAAAGACGATGGCTCGGTTTGGTCGGCTGGAGACATTATTTTAGGGGATGGTATTGAAGGGTCTGGAGAATGGGTCCAACTGGCTGAATCGGGAGCAGTCGCGGTGGCTGCTGGGTTTTCCCACTATTTTGTGCTGATGGACGACCATTCGCTGCACGCAGCTGGGAGCAATAATTCGGGGCAACTTGGAAATGGATTGGGAGCGGGGCGATTCGAATTGCACAAGGTGCTCGACGATGTGACAGCAATCGCTACTTCCGCGAGACATTCACTTGTAATTCGCAAAGACGGATCCTTGTGGGGAGCCGGAAGCAACTATTCCGGGCAGATGGGATTGGGTCGCCAAGAATCAAGCTACCCGCTGTGGACTGAAATCATTTCAATTGATCCGCATGGAGCTCTG
>JAUHWE010000320.1 GCA_030424825.1 Verrucomicrobiia bacterium | reverse complement strand
GACCTTGGTCAACCGAATGGCATCGGGATTTCCGGGATCATATCGAAGCGGAGCCGTGGGAAGCGCATTTGGCGGGCGATTGGGAGAAGATCGCCAACGATTTCAATTTCTGGAACCAAGTGAATTGCCCCCTCTACGAAGACAATTCCACCTGGTATGTGCCTCGCAGTTTTCAACGCACGCACAACACGGTAGAAGAGAATGAACTCTATGCCTCCACTACACAGGAGATTTTGCGCGACGAGACGAATGAACAAACGGATGAGGAACTGGAACTCTTCTGTCTCAACTACTGCCAAGCGATGCCGGACGCAGTTCAACTGGTGCTAAATCCGGGCGACTTCTGTATCTACCGCAACGTCGCTTGGCATATCGGTAACTACGTTCCTTACCGCAAGCGCATGACGATCCATACCCAATGCGATACCACTGCCTTCGTTGAGTTTCGGAAACAATACTTTCACCTACTCAACGCCAGAGCGGCTTCGCTAGAAAAACACCGCAAGCTGCAAGGAATGTAGTTGTGAGAACGACACACTTGCTGGAGCCGCCTGTCCGGCCTTCAGGTGTGGAAGGCGCCATTGCTGACTTTGGTAGCGGGCGATCTCACTCCTTCGCTAAAGGCTACGGCGGAACAGGCCGAGTGCCCATTTAAAGTAGAACAAGCATCCTGCCTGTTGCTTTGACTGGAGTGACAGGCAGGATGCCTGTGCTACTTTTGATTTGTGAATGAAGATCGCGGTGTAAAGCTAGTCCTGCACCTAATCGTTTCTGCAACAACGGTGGCTCTCTCAGTAGCTCACTCGCTTCAGCGTTAGCCCTATGTCTCTAAAAGTTGTTTTTTAGTCTCACGCTAAAGCGAGTGAGTTACTGAGGGGACCGAACCAATCTATTTGAGATGTGGTAGTCGTGAGTTTCTTAGTTTTCAGGCTCATTCATATGGGTCTCGATATTCATGCCTTGATACAGCACGCGAATAATCGCTATCCCTGTAGCAAGTGATACGGTAAAAGATTAAATGCTCCCTCATCGTTAACTTTTGGTAGCCTTTATTAATATGATCACAAGCAGGGCCCAATTGCGGATATTGGGCCAGTCTTTGGAAAGCGTCATTAATCAGACTCAGGTAGTAATCGGCCTGATGCTCGTCCCATCTTTCAGCCGTGTCATTCCAAATTTTAAGAAGGTCAGACTTGGCTTTGAGCCGCAGGAAAAAGTCGGGCATTACCGACGACTTTTCTTTGCCGTAACGAGAAACTCGTCGATGTCAAAACGCTCAAGTGGGCCGCTGTCTTCGCCTTCCTTGAGAGCGGCGCGCAATGCGGCCATTTTGGTTTCTTGATCCATTAGCAAGCGAAGGCCTGCACGCACCATCTCACTTGCAGAACCGTAGCGACCATTGCCAACACCTCTGTCTACGAAGTCTCCAAGCTCATCGCCAATACCTACGCTGGTATTTCGACCCATTATAACTTTCCTTCTAGTCACCAAAATACCTTGATTATTGGTATTTTGTCAAGGGGTCGTAAACTTAGTTTCGCTCGTTTACGTGAACTGCCTCGAGTGTTTTCAAGAATAGGAATACCCTATTCAAACTACCGAGAGCTCCTGTTCGAGGCTCTGGGAATGGGAGGACGATCTGGTCATTGGAATACTCGAATACTTTGCCTTGAATAACGGCTAAGCAGGGTCCCTAAAATTTCCCCTAGCTGAAGAACGCAGAATTGATCAAAGAATTCACAGGTTAGACACGAATGATTTCATTAAATCTCAAGGTGTCGATTGCAGGTAAGATTTTTCAATGTCCTTCTGAAGTGTAGCACTTGCGCTTTGCCTCAAATGCATATTCTCTAACGAGATCCAATTTTTTTTAATCCCATTGTCGGAAGTCTGTCCCTTTGCAGTTCTCCACTACCCAAGACCAGTGATTCTCAGCGAAAATCCATGAAGGCAAAACGGTTCAATTCAGTATTCAGATTTCTACTCTTATTTTATTCATTAGCTTTCGTTTCTAGCTTTTTTGCCAAGGAGGAAGGACAACCAAACATCCTTTTCGTCTCCATCGATGACTTCAATGATTGGGGTCCCACCCAACTAGAAGGCGAACCCTTTGATGTGGATACACCGCACTTTGACACGCTAGCCTCCCGAGGAATCTTGTTCCGAAACGCTCACTGCAACGCGCCTTCATGCAATCCATCACGCACTTCGATCATGTCGGGTCTCCATCCGGCGTCGACCGGAGTCTATGGCAATCGTCACAACTGGCTGAAGAACGAACGATTCAATGATATTCTCCTGCTGCCGGAATATTTCAAAAAGCATGGTTACGCGACTCTGGGGGGAGGGAAGATTTACCACGCAAATCAAGAGAACGAAGCTGATCGTAGAGGATATTTCTCGCCCAGAGGCTGGGACGATTTCTATCCGTCCTTCGATGCCCAATTGCCTGTGCAAAGCATGCCGGATGAAATGCCGGGAAGAGGAGAGGGAAAGTTCGACTGGGGAGGCACTGGAAAACCGCTCGAAGAAATGGGGGATCATAAAGTGGTCGATTGGGCCATCAAGCAACTTGAGGCGCGACGTGATAAGCCGCTTTTTCTGGCAGTGGGGATCTATCGTCCGCACATGCCGTGGTTTGTCCCGGACGCGTTTTACGATCAATACCAAGACATTGAAATCACGGCTCCTACGAATCCTGAAAATTGGGATAGGAACATTCCCGAATCGCTGGCCAGCAAACCCAGACGATTTAAGGAGTACACTGGGAAACCGGGCCCCAGTCGTGGTTATGCGGCGTGTATCAGCTATGCGGATTTCGAGCTGGGCAGACTCTTGCAGGGCTTGGAAGGTTCGCTCGAAGCGGAAAACACTATTGTGGTGGTCTGGACGGATCATGGGTGGCACCTAGGCGAGAAAGAGCATTTCTCGAAGTTCACCCTATGGGAGGAGTCCACTCGCGTGCCACTGGTCATCGCAACGCCGGGCGGGGAACAGAAGTATGTCGATACTGCGGTCAGTTTGCTGGATGTCTATCCCACGCTTCTCGCGTTGGCGGGCCTGCCAGAGAACCCGAACAACGAAGGCCAGAATTTACTTCCGATCATCGCGGCAAAGACGGATCTCAATCGGGCGATCGTGACCTCGTCGAACGAGAGTTATCACGCAGTGCGCGATGGACGCTATCGCTATCTCAAATCGAGCAATGCAGAGGCCTTGTTCGACCACTTTAGTGATCCGCGAGAATTCAACAACATCGCCCGCGAGCCTGGAAGCGCGGCGATTATCCAGCGCCTGAGACAGGCACTGCCCGTGTCTCCACGCCCTGCCATGCCTCGATTTTGATAGGCCGCGTTCCCATTCTCGCTATTGCTGGCGAAGCCCTATCAAAATAGAGAAGGCTCCATGGATCATCTCGATCAATGAGATCGCGAGTGTTAAAACTGCAATCGAAAGGACGTCTGAAAGTTTCTACCGGGAGCAATGATCGACTGGCGGAGATGGTAGGTCTCGTCGGTCAGATTGTTTAGCTTTACCTCAATGCGGATAGGTTTCTCTCCCCAAATACCGCTGTACCCCGCTGATAGATCGAATCGGTCGTAGGCGGGGGTCCTTATGTTTATACTGGCGGGGCTCGTGTTCAATTGACTTTCATCCCGATGGACAAATCCACCCCCCAGAAAGAATCCTTCCAGGGAGCCTTCAGTGAAGATATACTTATTCCAAATGGAGAACGAGTCTTCAGGAGAAGACGCCAAGCGCATACCCTCCGTCTCCGGTGCGTCGGTGTTGGATACAACATAGGCGTCGCTGATGTGCGCATAGCTCATGATGAGCTGGTAGTTCTCGGTGGGGGAATAGATGAGGTCGAGGTCCGTTCCTTTGCTCTTTTCGTTACCGGAGCTGACATAGCGCAACACGGGCGGATCCGCTTGCTGGGCCTCCTGGTCAATGCGAACGATGTTGTCCTTCTCGATTTCGTAAAAGCTCAACGTGGCGGAAATCCGTTTTTCGATTAGATCAAATTTGAACCCGAATTCTTTTCCTTTTCCGGTTGCGGGATCGAAAGTGGATCCATCTGGATTGACTTGCAGATTTGGGGTGAAGGATTCGCTGTAGAGTGCGTAGACCGAGAGGGGGTCGCTTATCTGATAGAGGGCCCCGACTTGAGGCGTAGTGCTGGTAACCTCGGGATTCTCGGTACGGGCGCCTCCGGCGTTGAAGTTAACCAGGTCGCCATTCAGAATATCATAGCGAAGTCCCAATAAAGTCCGAAGTCGCCTTTCCATGAACGCCCCTTGAAGCATTCCAAAGAAGGAGTGCTGATCATTGGAAAGGTCAATATCGGCCGGCCGCAACGAGCGGTCTTCGGGCGCGACTGGGAAGCTAATATCCCACGTCGCAGGGTCGTCCAGGTCCCAGATCATGACGTTGTTCTGGCGCCGCGCGATTTGCCGCTGGTCGTATTGCTGGAACTCATGTCCGAACAGAATGTTCAGTTCCATTTGCTCAAACTCAAATTCCCCAGTCATTTCCGTCTGGCTTGTAAACTGTTCCCGGAGGACATCGCGATTCAACAAATGGATACGGATTTCCCCAGGGTCGGCAGGACCCAATGCTTCGGTTCCGAAACCTAGCCGTGTATCCTGTGTGTAATCGTTTTCCGAAATATTGAGTACGTTTCGGAAGGTCCAGTTGTCTCCTAACTTGTGTTGGAAATCCGTATTCGCAAAAATGGTTTCGGTATCTTTGTAAGAGTTGCCCGCAGGATTGAATCTAGCCGGAAGATCTAGGTAGCCGGACTGGTCCATCGCTTGGATTCGGGTCCCCTCGATATTGCGATGCACGTCATAATATTCGATTGTGGCGAGAAGACTGGTGTTTTCGCCAAATTGCCACTTCAGGGAAGGGGCAATGATAAACTCTTCTATTCCTGCGTAATCTACCCAACTGTCTGAGTTCTCATAGGAAGTGATCAGTCGGTAATCAACGCTCACACCATCATCGCCTTTGCCTTTGCTGAGGGGGCCCGTTACATCCACCTCGGTCCGGAACTTGTTGTATGAACCAGCTATGAAACGGACGCTGCCCGCCTGGACTGAGAGGGGCTGTTTTGTGATATAGTTGATAATTCCTCCCGGCTCAGAGATGCCATAAAGTATGGAGGCCGGACCTTTCACCACTTCGACACGCTCAATGAGTGTCGTTCCCTGGTGGAATTCAGCGAGCGTGCTTACTCCGTTGCGAATGGGCTCGGGACTGGTAAAGCCTCGGATAGTGTAGCGACCCGGCTCATTGGTATCGGGGGCGGCGCCCGCTACATAGATCAGGGCCTCATCGATTGAATAGGCTTGGACATCCTCGATGAAATCCCGGGTCATTACTTGGATGTTTATCGGTATGTCCTTGATTGCCACCGCAGTTTTAGTGGCGCTGATTGAATTGCCAGCATAGTACCCGACATCTAGGCTTGAGTTCACTTCGTAAGGGCTCAGCTCATAGGTCTGTGATTGGCTACTATTTTCCTGGGCGAGAACCACCTGCGAAGAGGTGACGAGTAGACTGGAAAGAAAGGTTCTTTTGAGATTACGGAAGAAATTATTCGGTTTGGGAGTCATGGGGGAATGAGGTTCGAAGTTGGGTGGTAAGCTGCGTTCAAGCGCAGCCGAGTCGTCCGAAGGGGCGTCGGTTCGCCTGACTATCGTGTACGCCTCCCCCTCGTTAACCGGGACGACCTCGCATGGGGTTTCCTTCAACATTGTCTGCAATGCCTGATCTACCGTGTATTGGCCGCGGAGGGTACGGGTCCGCAGCGTATCGACAGTGCTTTGCTCGAATAGGATTTCGATATTCGCGATATGGGCTACGCGAGGAAGGGTCGTAACGGCGGGACCTGCCGGTATATTGAAAATGTGCGTTTCCTCTACCGCTCGGG
>JAUHWE010000319.1 GCA_030424825.1 Verrucomicrobiia bacterium | reverse complement strand
GGTGGGATGGCCTACGAGTTCTGGCAGTGGTTGTTCTTCGGGATAGCCGCGATGATTATCGGCATGAGCAAGTGTGGAATTCCTGGTTTGGGAATTCTCAACGTTGCGATATTCCAGAATATCATGTTGGCGAAAGATGCGACGGGATTCGGGCTACCTCTGCTCGTAATGGGAGATATCTGTGCGGTCATCGCCTTTCGCCGTCACGCTGATTGGATAAGAATTCTAAAACTCATTCCTTGGGCGGGAGTCGGTGTTGTGGCGGGCTTTTTCGTACTAGGAGCTATCGACAACGCCCAGGCGAGATTGCTGATTGGAGCTTCGCTTCTCGTGATGATTGCTCTTCACGTCTTAAATCGAAATTCCGCCAATGTGGATCAATCGGGTCTACGCGCTCCGGGAGTGGGACCTGTGATCGGGGGAATGGCGGGTTTTGTCTCGATGATTGCCAATGCCGCAGGACCATTGATGACGCTTTATCTACTCGCTATGCGGATGCCCAAAATGTCGTTTCTCGGAACAAGTGTCTATTTCTTCACGTTGCTGAACTTGTTCAAAATACCTTTTCTAGTGTATTTGAAAATCATTACAGTCGAAAGTGCGGGAGCGAATGTTCGTTTGATTCCGTTTGTGGTGGGAGGCGGATTTCTTGGTTATGGGTTTGCCAGGCGGGTAAATCAATTGTGGTTTGAGAGAACTGCTTTTTGGCTTACAATTGTTGCAGTGGGATACATGATTTGGAACTCAGTACAGGAACTCGTTGCGATCTATGGCTAGAAAGAATTCACGTCAATTGTGGGCTGACAAAGTAAGCGGAAAATTCGTCAATTCTTCTGTCAGCGGGGGATACGCCGTTTCGAGGACTCCCTTTAGGGGGGTCGTTCTTGGGATTGATCCCAGTCTCAGGGGGACTGGATTGGCTGTAGTTGAGTTTTCCGAGGCCGATAGGCGGTTGATTCTCCATAGCCGAACGATCAAACTCAAGCCGTCAATTCCAATGTTCGAGTGCTTAGGTCTCATAAATGGAAACGTGGCAGAGCTCTTGAAGAGGTATCCGATTGATGCGGTTGCGGTAGAGCAGACTATCTATGTGCAAAATTTTCAAACCGCCCAAATTTTGGGTGCAGCTAGAGGGGCGGCGATAGCCGCAGCTGCTGTTTCAGGGAAGTCGATATTTGAATACGCGCCACTCCGAGTTAAACAAGCGATCGTTGGGATGGGGCGAGCGAGCAAAGAGCAAGTCGCCCGTACGGTGATGGGGTTGGTGGGCCATGCCGACACGCTAGCTCACGACGAATCTGACGCCGCCGCTGTCGCTATTTGCCATGCGTTTACCCACATTCCAGAGTCTCCCTAGAAATTGGAATTGAAGGCTACCTTGGAACGAGTACCAGGATCAGGTTTCCGTTTTGAGAAGGAGCAGAAGGGCCGCCGAGAATGAGGGGTTTGCCTCTGTCTTGATTTATGGTTGTGTTGAACAGCATGCGACGCGAGTCAGACCATTTTACACTTAGCCGGATCTTTTTCCCTTCGCTTGGCTGGGCACTTAGCTCAACCTTGTGGCCCGAGCCTAAATTTATAGTCGACTTTCCGGGGACACTGAGATTCGCACTCGAACGTCCTTGCAGTTTGTAAGAACTGTATTTGAAAAGCCTTTTCAAATTACCTTCATAAGCCTTCAGAGCAGGATCGATACTTTCGCCCTGCGAAGATGCGAAGATAAGCGTAGCGTCAACTTTCGTTTGTTGAGCTAAAGCCTCGTGAGGGGTGAAATGGAAGTAGACCCCGAACAGAGTCGCGAGGAGAAACAGTTTTCGTATATTCATTTTAGAAAATCCTTCATATGATGCTGTATGGCTTTTCTGGCATTGAAAATCCGTGACATAACCGTGCCGGTTTTGCAATGGGTTCGTTTAGCGATTTCTTTGTAGCTAAGTCCGTCATTTTCTCTCAGCATTAGGGCAGTTCTGTGGTGTTCGGGAAGTTTCTCAAGCGCCTCGAGGAAATGTTCCTTTATTTCTTGTCGCTCAAGATTGCGAACTTGTTCGGGTGGCGCAATCTCTGAAATAGAATCGCTGGCAATCTTTGTTTCTTCAAGATCATCATAGTTTGTCTCTCTTCGCGAGTCTCGTTTTCGGATTGCGTCCAAAGCGGTAAAGGTCGCTACCCGGTAAAGCCAGCTTGAGAATGCGGATTCAAAGCGGAATGTCCCGATCTTGTTCCAGACTTTGATCCAAGCGAGTTGGGTGATTTCTTTGGCGTCCTCTGGGTTTCTTACCATGCGAAGTATTTGGCCGTAAACTTGACTATTGTGAATCTCGACTAGCTGGCCGAACGCCGCTTGTTCGCCATTTTGAGCCCGTGCTACCAATTTGTTGGACTGTGTGGACTCCTCAGTGTTCATCGACGAAGAAGAGAGTGAAAACCCTCTAGTTCTGCAAATCTAATTCTCTGAAGAATGCGTCCGTTGGTGGGACGTATGAATGCTCTGGTTTATTCAGTCCTTGGCGGGGATCCTTAGGCGTTAATCCTGAAGGTTTCGAGAAAACTGGGAGATTTCCATAATGATAGGTCGGGTAATGACGATTCTAGGTAAAAAATGGCCGAAAGCGAAGGATCAGTCTTATATCGCTTGTAGCCCTCTGTTTAATGGCCCTAATTCTACTTAGAATTTATCGAAAATAATATGAAAATTTGTTGTTTAGGAGCGGGCTACGTGGGTGGCCCAACAATGGCGATGATTGCTCACAAGTGTCCGCAAATCACAGTTACTGTAGCGGATATCAATGAAGCAAGAATAGCCGCTTGGAATTCCGATGAACTTCCCGTCTTCGAACCAGGTCTGGATGAGGTCGTCAAATCCGCCAGGGGAAAGAACCTCTTTTTCACGACCGATAAAGTCGCTGCGATTCGGGAGGCCGATATTATTTTCGTTAGCGTAGGAACCCCTACCAAGACCTACGGAGTGGATGCGGGGCGTGCGGCTGACTTGAAGTTTGTCGAGCTCTGTGCTAGGGACATCGCCGAGCACTCAGACAATTCAAAAATCGTGGTCGAGAAATCCACAATTCCAGTAAGGACGGCAGAATCCCTCAAGGCGGTGCTGAACGCGAATTCGAATGATGGCATTAGTTTTCAAGTGCTTTCCAATCCTGAGTTTCTTGCCGAGGGGACAGCGATAGAAGATCTCAACGACCCGGACCGAGTTCTTATCGGAGGAGAGGAAACTCCTGAGGGCAAGGAGGCAATGGAAACGCTAGCTAGCGTTTACGCGACTTGGATATCGAGGGATAAGATCATTCTAACAAATTTATGGTCCTCTGAATTGTCTAAACTCGTAGCCAATGCATTCCTCGCGCAAAGAATTTCTAGCATTAATTCCATTTCTGCTTTGTGCGAAGCGACCGGTGCGAATGTGGACGAAGTGGCATCTGCTATCGGTAAAGATTCGAGGATTGGTCCCAAGTTTTTAAAAGCATCCGTTGGATTTGGCGGTTCCTGTTTTCAAAAAGACCTGCTCAATCTCGTCTACCTGTGCGAGCATTTTGGACTGCCGGAAGTCGCTAGTTATTGGCGAAACGTAATTGGAATGAACGATTGGCAGAAACGTCGATTTTCTACGAAAATTATAAATTCGCTTTTTAATACGGTTAATGGCAAACGAATCGCATTTCTTGGATTCGCCTTCAAAAAGGATACAAACGACACAAGAGAATCACCGGCAATTTACGTTGGTCGAGATCTGTTGGAGGAAGAAGCCAACCTTGCAATCTATGATCCAAAAGTGACTCCGGATCAAATGAAACTAGACCTCGGAGCAAAAGTTGAGACGGACTTGGGGTCCAAACTCGAGATTTGCACTAACGCGTACGATGCAGCCAAAGGCGCTCACGCCTTGGCAATACTGACTGAATGGGACGAGTTTAAAGACCTCGATTATCAGAGGATATACGATAGCATGATGAAACCGGCATTTGTTTTTGACGGGCGCAATATCGCTAATCGTAAGGAACTAGTGGATATCGGATTCGAAGTTTACGCAGTCGGAAGATAAGTACCGCAGATAAAACGAGGGTTTCAGGCAATCCTAAATTGCCGGGAATTCTGGCGGTATGCTTTTGCTTCTTTCCTAGAAGAGGCTCGTTACGTTGAGGCTCGCGATATGGGTGAGAAAACTCAAGACCGAGAGAATCAGCATGACCACAACCATTTTGGCATTCTTGGAGTGCTTGACGACGATAAATGCGATTGCGGCACCTAGTAATGAGTTAAGAATAAAATGCGTGAGGCTTATAGTCACTGCAAAACTCGTTGATGCGTTCAATTCGCTTACGTGTATGAAATAAATGCTGATCGCTTTTAGAAACCCAAAGATGATGCCTGATAAGATAGGGCGTTTACTTTGATTGGCCATCGAAGCCAACACGATAAGGAATAATAGATCAATTAACGCGTCCATGGTATACTCAAGTACAGGGTTATTAGCTAGTTCTTGGTACGGCTACAGGCAAGTTGTTAAGAGCCGGCTGGCCATAATTCGCTTTTTTATTACGCTTTTATTCCTAATCAAATGAGGACTTTTGCTTTTTTGAGAGAACTACGATTTCGCCGCAGAAGCTTTTTTAGCGACTTTTTTTGCAGCCTTCTTCGGAGCTCTTGGTGGAAATTCGAATTTAGTCTGACCATTGTCATTGAGAACTAAATACGCATCAAAAGGTCGCTTGGTGCGTTTCGACCAGAATTTATTGAGAAGATCGGTTTTTCCGGTTTCGAGAAGTTTGACAACCTGTTCACGAGGAATCTCACGATCCAGTATTTTTCTGCTGATTCGAATGGGGTTCGCGTCTTTCTCACCATCCGGGACTTTTACTACGTAGGCGTTGGCGGTTTCGTAAACATCGCCTCCTGTGCGTGGACATTTTGCGAACGGAGTAAGTTCCGAAAAGTCAATTTCTCCTCCCTGATCGCCATTTCCGAAATCGAATTTCACCCGCTTGGTTTCATCGTCTAGATTCAAGTAGGCGCTGTAGTGCTTGCCGCGTTTGGAACGAAAACCATCGATCGGACCAATGCGTTTCTTTTCGAGTAGCTCGCGCAGCTCCTCTTTGTCCATCTTGCGATTTCCTATGATCTTGTAAATCGCGAAGGAATTGTCTTTGGTTCGATAAGCTCTTAGCGATTCGAAAAGCGGTTCGCCGTCGTAGGGCGATACGAGATCGCTAGGAATTAAGTCGTCTTCATTTTCCTCATACGATTTGATGCTCTCGACAACTTCTTTGGTCATCGAGACAATCTCCTTCATGAACGTCTTGCTATCGAGTTCGCCATCCTCGATTTTGTGCAGCTTGTATTCCCATTCTCCAGTGAGTGCTGGTTTGGTTAATGCATCGGCTTTGATAGCTGCGAGAAAGTCGAGCAGGGTTTCCGCTTTTGGTGTAGGGGCAAGTGATCGATGATCCCGCTCCATGTACCTTTCGGCAATCAGTCGCTCAATAATGGTTGCTCGAGTTGCGGGAGTGCCTAGTCCGCTGTCTTTCATGGCCTCGGCGAGTTCGTCGTCTTCAACTAGTTTTCCCGCTCCTTCCATGGCGGAGAGCAGAGTGGCTTCCGTGTACCGAGCGGGCGGCTTTGTCTGCTCGTAGATGCATTCAGTATCCGAAATTTTCGCTTTGGCTGGGTCTCCATCGGAATCGCAAAGCGCGGGCAGCGTTTCCGCGTCTCCTCCGAGTGCGGATTTCCCGTAAACCTCCATCCAGCCAGGAGCAACAAGGACCTTGCCTTCCGTTTTAAAAGTGTGGGAATCGATTTCGCTCAATCGCGTTGTGATATCGAATTCTGCAGAAGGGTAGAAGATTGAAATGAACCGCCGGGCGATCATGTCATAGATCTTTGCCTCGTCATCATTGAGCTTTTTCGAGCTTTCTGTGGTCGGGATAATAGCGAAGTGATCAG
>JAUHWE010000318.1 GCA_030424825.1 Verrucomicrobiia bacterium | reverse complement strand
GTTTAGAGCTGTGATCGCTCAAACCTATAGGCGCGAAGCCGACTCGTTTGCCGAAGATTCCTCGGCAAACGAGGAGCCCGCAAGCATTGCAGCTTGTGGAATCGCTTCATTGAGAGAGGAGCTAGCGGCCTTTCGCAAAGAGCTGCAAGAGATCAAAGATATCCAATCCCCTCTCGTAGGCATCGAACAAGTTGCTCAGTATTTCGGCAAATCTCCAGACACGATTCGTAGGTGGGTGAACGACCGAGCAATTTCTTGCTACAAAATCCCAAACAATAAGGGGCACACGCTATTATTTAGCTTCAAGAAACTCGAAAGCGACCTTGAGGAGTATCAGCAAGAAAAGTTCTAAGAACTAGGCCACGAGTTTCTCAATGAACTCATCGGGATGCAGCTCATTAAAGAAACGCTCCGCATCTTCCGGCCTATCCAGCAGGCCACGGTAGTTATCGACAAAGACGTCAGCGCTATGCCCCATTCGCTCGATGGTCAAATTTTTGTCGCAACCATTAGCATAGTAAAAATTCGTTCCGTGAGTATGACGCAGCACATCTGCATGCACCTGCAGCACTGAGTTGCATGTATCCATAAATTCTTTATCTGTTACCGAAGGTTTTTTCTTAGTTTTGTGCAATCGACGCAGCTTAATGAGTCTTTCTGCTGACTTCAGATCCGGCAGGAATGCTTTTGCTCGAAAGTTCGCGTACTGTAGGTTCTGCCCATTCTTTTTGATAGGGAAACAAAACGGCAAATTGCGCTCCTTGATGTATTGCAACCAAGCCTTGCAAGCATCGCCCATGACAATGATCCGTTGATCGCGCTTCTTGCCGAAGCCGTCTATGCGTACAATTCCCTCCTCAAACTTGATATATTTCTCCCAGAAGTTCGGAACCGCTACCATGTCGAAAACCTCGCTCGGACGCATTCCCAATAAAAACCCAGCAACCGTAAAGCCCAACATGCCCTGCTCACGCATCTCAAAGGCCAAATCCAGCACATGCTTGGAACGATCGAGCTGTAAAACAGTTGGGGCCTTCTGCTTGGCTCTCTTGCCCTTGGCAGCCTTGCCTTTGTTGTGCTTGCGGAAATGCACATGAACGCCATCCATCGGATTCTCATTGATGAAACGATCTTTGTCTTTCGGATCGGATGCATCGTTAAAAAAATTCCCAATGTCGTTCATATAGTTCACTCGTGTCCGATCTGAAACCTTCAAGCTTTCAAAATAGCCGATCAGTTGTTTGGACGAAACATCGCCAATTTTAATGCTAGGCAGTCCCTTCTGCATGAAATGACCGACAAGGTGATTCAGACGCTGGGACAATGTCCGGTAGGTTCCCATGCTTAAGTTATCGCTTTCGGCAGCCTCCAGTTTTCGGCCAAGGAAGACCTCCACCGCTATTCGGAGCAAAGGACTGTCGACCGCCAGTTTCAAAGACTCTCGATAAAGAATGACCGCTTCCAAAAGGCTCTTCTTTCGGTACTGAATGTCATCGTAAACAATAAATGCCGCCTTCGCTTCCTTTAGCTGAGAGAGCGTCAGATACTTCTGATCGCGATCACGGCGATTCAGTCTTTCCTGTTCCTTTTTCTCCTTGAGCATGGCATCACGAAACTCATTGGCGGCTTTACGCTGCGCTTGAAGTGTCGGTTCGATGTCCACGCGCTTCAGGTCTCTAAGAAATGACTTTCTACGAGGCTTTCGACGCCCTTCTTCATCAAAATAGTAGTACTCGCAAACCCACGTGACGCCGACCTTGAAGACTGAAGGATTGGGAAGAGACTTGCGGGCTGGCTTACGAATTGGATTTGCCTGCATATACGGGCAATAATCTACTGAGTCTTACTGATAATCAAGTTTAAACCATTGATAGTCAACACACTATAATTGGTTTCGACTCCCGCCACCTCCACCAAATCATTGTTATCCAATATGTTATGGAACACAAGGTGGCAGGTTCAATAGATGCCTGCACTTTGTGAAAGCAGCCCTATTTAAATGCGGGGAGATGCATCTAAGTGCAATCAATCCCGTAAATCGTGGATAACTATAGCAAGATCCCGCCAAGGATCGCACATATTCAAGGGCCCTTTCATTTAAACGAGTAATTTCGTACCCCTTCCCGCAATATCAAGCTAGACGCTATTGATACAAGCGCCACTCGGCCTAAGTGCATAGGATCCAATGTTATGATGGCCCATCAAATGGGATTTGACCAACTCATCCGAACGGGGCTCGAAATTGCTTTAGCCAAATCGCTGAAAAATCTCGGTAGCCTTCAACCTTCGACCGTACCCCAAAAGGCCTCGCGCACGAACGCATGCCCTTTCCTGATTCCGTCCCCATTCTTCTAATACCACGGAAACACATCCCTACGAGAGAAAATAATGAACGCGAACAGATCGAGCTTCGATCTTCTCTGCGGGAACGTCATCCACTGTCGCCCGAAGAAAGAGGGAAAAACTTTCCCTCTTTTACATATATGCAGGTATCGATGAAATAAAGCAGCCCATCTGCTCCGACGAGAACGTTTTCCTCGTGAAGATCTTGAATGAGCAGAGACTCGCTTTCGTAGTGGTCGTTCCCGGCATGCCGGAATCCGAAACGCGCCATGTAGCTCATAACCTCAACTCTGCTGGCCCCAATTGTTGAGCTGACTGCTCTCTGAGAGAGGACGGCATGAAGCAAGGCATCGACTTCCATAAGGCCCAGAAACGTGTAGGCGGTATCGACAAACAAGTAATTGTGAATCCTTACCGATTCGAAGAACTGAATCCAATCTTCGTAAGCGATCGTGTTGTTTCGCTTGAGATAGCAGCCGCTCCGCTCGTCATAGTACACGTCGCATTCCTGCCCAGCCACACTTCCTTGAGAGCGCCAGTTCTGGCTGAAATCCTCGGCCGGCAGAAAGTACGAATAACGCCGCGCCCAATTCCTTAGATCTGACGCTTGGCAAGCCTTGTTGATCCGAGCTAGACGGCTTCTTGCGTCTGCTGGCCGCGTTCCAGGCGGCGGCTGTAATTCGCTACGGCTTCGGCGGACGACAGTTTCGGCTGCTTCGAGAGTGAGGCTAGAGATTTCTTTCTGTCCTGCCTCAGCTTCCGAATGTCGGCCTTCTCCTTTGCTTGATTCAACGATGTCGTCATCCATCAACTATAACACGATAGTCAAGCCAGCTTTGGATCAAGTAAAAGAAACTGCCTTGGGCCTTTCTTACTGTGTCTATCCTCCCTCAGATATCGTCTTTTTAGTTTTTCGAGACTAGTGCAATAAGAGTCTAAGATTTGCCAATTTTCGCGCATGTTGAGGCACCAATCTTCATTGGTATGCATTACGGCCATTCCACAAGATGCTACTAGGTAACTACAAATGCAGATTGAAGCAAATCCTGGGCCGGTTCGACTCCCGGCACCTTCCACGAATTTATCAGACAGATAAGCTTCTGCAATTATGTCACTTTAAATTAGGACACTACCGAATTCTCGTAGAACTTGTTTATTTGACGGGACACTTTATGGACGGTGCCCGGATCTAGGCATCCATTTCTGTTGATGTCTAAGCCCTCGTACGCGACCTCCCCTAGATCGCTGAAACTGCAGTAGTACGGCTCCCGCAATTCTCCATGTTTGGAAGTCGATACCAAGTAACCACTATGCAATGACATCGAGCCCGCTCGTGAGGGCAGTCCGTCCAGCGACAAGCAAGCATGTTCCCTATCAGACCTTACCCGCAGCGAACAAAAGTTTTCTGGCCTAGGGCACAGGAAGATCGATCCAAATTAACCGGTGGTCCGACCCTTCGTAATAGTCCGGTCTTTCATAAATATGGCCCGACACTTTTCCCGCTTCAGTCCAGCCGGGAGACCTGAGGAAGTAATCAATTCGGGTATACGAGTCCTCTTTCTTGTAGTAATGGGTCCACCGACTTCCGTTTGAGTCCACGCACTCGATGGGAACGCTCAGGATTCTATCTCCTTTTTTACCGAAAGCACGTAACGCTCCCGAAACCGGGGAATCGTTCAAATCACCCACTATCAAATACCGCTCTTGCTCGAGGTCAGGATACAACTTGATTATCTTGTCGCGGGCTGATCTCCCTTCAAGTGTACGCCTCAAGGTCGACAAGGGATCTGACTTTACGTTCGTGTATTTGCTTTTCAAATGCAAATTGAACAAACTCCACTCTCCATGCTCTCCCGATATCTTCAGCTCCAGCATTCCTCGCTTAACGAAATCGACCTTACCCATGTATTTGATCGGCAGGTTTGCGTGCTCCACCACCTTCACTTCCACATCCGATTTCCAGAGTGCGGCAACATGACGCTCCGTGTCGTGCGCTTCCAGCCACGCGGACCCCGCGTATTCGAGCCCTTCGCTAGATAGATCCCTCCGCAACTCTTCTAGGTGCATCCGGGACCCGATTTCCTGCAGCGCCAGAATATCGGGACGGACTGAAAGAATTGTTTCCCGTACGACGCGTTTTTCCTTTTCGGGTTTCGGGTAGTCCGGGCGCCATTTGCCTTCCACCAGCCGATCCATGGTCAGGTAGTTGCGAACATTATACGATGCCACCCGAATCGTCTCATTCTCGCCGTACGCCAAATGACTCAACAATAGAACGATGGCAAAAATCAAAATTCGTCTCACTTCTCTCATCAATACCCTAACACAGCTCGACCAAACTTCGTACCCAACCATTAGTCATCACCTTTAGGATTCAAATTCATTGAATGGATCCCCTCCTCATCCTCGTCGACGAGGATAATCCGAGTCGTCGCCATGAGAACATTCGCTTCAAGGTCTTCTCGGATTGAATTCACTTCATCCAGAAAATCAGCGCGATTCCAATACTGGCGTGAATAAGTAAGGTAGACATCGAAGCCATTATCACTCGATAGAATTTGAATGACGCCACCGTAAGCCGGACTGAAATATCCGATTTGCTCGAGATAGTCTCCTAAATTTTCAACGACCTCCAAATCAACTGTCTTCCCAAAAACGATTTCATGGTCCGCTTGGCCAAACCGATAGATATCTCCGGAAAATCCGTAGGCATTGCCTTCGTTAGAGCCTTGATCTGATCGCACCCATAGAAAGATAGAAAGGGCTCCCAGCACTACGAAAATGACCAGAACCCATCGAACCACCGGGGATATCACTCCGACGCGGCTTGAGATATCGCCCTCCCTTTTCATTCGAAACTAGGCGTTTTTCATCGCCCGCTCTCGCTCCAGCAAGGTGGGATGCGAATAGTGAAACCCACTGTAAAGCGGATGAGGATTCAGATTGGAGAGATTCTTTTCGCTCAATCTTCTCAAAGCGCCGCTGAGCGGCTTCCAGTCACCGACGGCATCCCGGGCAAACGCATCCGCCTCGTACTCGTGCTTGCGTGACATTCCATGAAACAGTGGGCTAATCCAAAAGGTTACCAAACCACCTAGAAAGCTGAACAGCAGCATCGCAATCCCAAGATTGCCGATCGAGCCCACTTCCAAGGGAGAAAAGCCGAACCCTTCAAAGAATGCCGAGCTATGCAGCAGAACATCGATAATCCAGAAAGCGGCCAGCATCATCAACGCGGAAAGAGCGATCATTTTCGGGATGTGGCCCTTCTTGTAGTGCCCGATTTCGTGGGCGAGCACCGCCTCGAGCTCTTCCTCACTGAGTTGTTCAATGAGTGTATCATACAGCACAATACGGCGAAATTTCCCGAAACCGGTGAAGTAGGCATTGGAATGACCCGAACGCTTGCTTCCATCGATGACCTGAATGGTCTGGGCCTTGAAACCTGCCCGGTCCGACAAGGCCATGAGCCGATCGCGCAGCGGCCCTTCTTCAAGGGGAGACAGTTTATTAAACAGAGGCATGATGAGCATCGGGTACAGCACCATCACGGATACTGTTTTCTATGCTCCCCTCGTAATGCAATTGGGTAAAGGGTGTTGCGTTTTCTTCAAACTG
>JAUHWE010000317.1 GCA_030424825.1 Verrucomicrobiia bacterium | reverse complement strand
ACCGCTGAAAGCCCATGAGCTCATCATCGTTGATGTCTTTCCACGGGTCGCGAAAACCGGATACTTCGGTGACATGACCCGCACCTTTCTGAAGGGGAAGCCGTCTGATGCCCAACAACGGCTCGTCAAGGCGGTCCGTGGAGCGCATGGCCAGGCGATGAAGCAGGTTCGTACGGGGATCAATGGAAAGACGATCCATACGTCGGTGCAGAAGTATTTTGAGGAAAGAGACTACCTCACGACTCGTGACGCCCAGGGGGCTCAGGGGTTTTTCCATGGGACGGGGCATGGGTTGGGCCTAGAGGTGCACGAGGCGCCACGAGTATCCATCGTCGACTGCCGTTTAAAGAAGAATTCGGTCATAACGATCGAACCTGGTTTGTATTATCCCGGTTTGGGTGGGTGTCGTATTGAGGATGTAGTCGCGGTAACGGACGATGGGCCGAGAAAGCTCAGTTCCTACCACTACAACTGGATTGTAGAATAGCCGTATTCCCTTATGCCAGAACTCGCTGAGGTGGCCTTCTTCTGTCGTCAATGGAGCCCCGGTCAAGGGTCGGCCATTCAGGCAGTAAGGATGAACAAAGCGGTACGATGTTTTCGTGAAGTCGCTCCTGTACCACTGTCTCGAAATCTTCGAGACAATCGCCTTTTGTCTTCGCAGACGCATGGCAAGCGGATGCTGTTCCAATTCGATCGGGGCGTCTGGGTGGGGATTCATCTAGGCATGACAGGTAGCCTTTTGATCCGAGAAAATGAAGAGCAGCTCGAGAAGCATGATCATCTGGCATTGAAAACGAAAATTGGTTGGCTCGTATTCAATGACCCTAGGCAATTCGGAAAAGTCGAATGTTTCCTGTGCCCGGACATCCCTGAATCCTGGAATCGACTGCCACTCGAGATTTTGTCGCCGCAATACGACTACAGCTATTTCTGCTCGATTCTGGCAAAGCGGAAGCGAGGCCCGCTCAAGAGTCTGTTGCTCGTGCAGGAGTGTTTTCCAGGCATTGGAAATTGGATGGCGGACGAGATCCTGTGGAAAGCTAGGATTCGACCTGATCGCACAGCCGTTTCACTAAGCGAGAAGGAGTCACGTTCGCTTTTCCGTGCGTTGAAATTCGTTTGTCGAGGGGCGATGAAATATATCGCGCCCGACTATTCCGATCCGCCCAAAAGCTGGCTTTTTCAGCATCGCTGGAAAGCCGGAGGCCACTGCCCCAAGACGGGCGCGGAGCTAAGCCGGAGTACGATTGGGGGACGAACGACGTGCTGGTCGGCCGATTGGCAAACGTAAGATCTCGATAGAGGTTTAGGGCGCTAGGCGGTCCAAATTCCAGCGATCGTCTTCGGACTTAGTATACAGGAAACGATCGTGGATGCGGTTGTGTCCTCCTTGCCAAAACTCGATTGTTTCAGGAGAAACGCGGAAGCCTCCCCAAAACGAGGGGAGGGGGACGTCACCCTTTTTGAACTTCCGTTTCATTTCATCGAGTTTGGCTTCGAGAATGGACCGGGATGAAATGACGCTGCTCTGGGGCGAGGACCAGGCTCCGATCTGGCTACCAAACGGGCGGGTGATAAAGTATTTGAGAGACTCAGTGGCGGGAATTTTTGTCGCGGAACCCGTAATGGCCACTTGCCGATGAATGGAGACCCACGGAAATAGCAGCGATACTTTTGGATTGCCCGCGATTTGCTGGGATTTGCGGCTGCCGAAATTCGTGAAAAAGACGAAGCCTCGTTTATCCAGTCCTTTCAGCAATACGGACCGCTGCCAAGGTTGCCCCTTTTCATCGACGGTTGCCAGGGACATGGCATTGGGCTCAACGATTTTAAGGTCCTGGGCCTGCGAAAACCAGGCTTGGAACTGGTCGATGGGATCGGGAGAGAGGTCCTTTCGGCGTAAGCTCTTCCCCGTATATTCCTCCCTGAGTTGGCTGAGGTCTTTGGACACGCGAGATAGTCAGATCGGTGGGATTGCGTTTAAAGCCAGCGGAGCCCCTATTTCTTGAGGCGTTCCAGGGCTTTACTGGCGAGATCGGAAACCGACTGAAGGTTGTTCTGCAAGCGTTCCAACTCACGATCATCAAAAATTTCCGAGTAGGCCGAGGTCTTTGGGGTTTGCTCTTTGGGGGGGGTATGGGGTTCGGCCCGTTTTGCGTCGCGACCCTGTTGGAGGGAATTGCGATGAACTGGGCTAGGGTTTGAATTCGGTTCGATTCGGTCCATGTGAGAGGTGATCGATGAGTGTTTATGCGCGAGATTGCCGGTAGGATACCCCATCTCGTAGAGAACGGTCGCTATCCCGGGGAACGGCTATCTCGATTGAGGCGAGGTGGTTTTAGAGTAAAAGGAACGCTTTTTCCCTATGTGGCAAACGATTTTGGGTAAAATAGAGGATATCCTCTATGAGGTTCCCAATCTTTAAGTTCAAGCGCCTGTTTTTCCAGACGATGTTTTCAACCAGTTGACCGTCTTAAAAGGTCTACTCACTTCAATCCCATGAATCAACAGCTGCTGACGATACCAATTGGACCCGAACTAGACGCCACACTGGAGAAACTCGCCCCCATGTTCGAAAAGTCTAGGGAAGAGCTCGCGGCGCTTTTGTTGGAGGAAGCTGCGTTCGCGATCGAAGATACGCACGAGAAAAGTGGCCAGATTTGGGACTCGGTCCGTTTTGAGTACGTTCATGGAGGGCGGCGGTCGATCCGTAGAGTCCTGACGGAAGTAGCGATCGATACGGTTTTGAAGCGGGCGCAGGAAATGAGCAAAGATTCAGATGTTTGAAGTCTGATTGATGTCTGTCCCGGCACGAATTCTCATTGCCTGAATCATCGGTATCGGCAGTATTGGATCCATGCTGGTGATACGTAGAAAGGTAACCCGGAGCCAGGCCTACACGGTCTTTATGCTACCGGGCTACAACGAGGAATGGCCGACATCCGAGTACGAGCATCAGGAAATCATGCGACTGTTTAAGCAGGATCAGCCCTACGAAGGCATCGTAAACGACTTTTCGGATTACCGCATCGGCACGGAAAAATCCGCCAAACAAAAGAATCCTCTGTAGATTGAATCAGGTGGGCTTCGAGATCGATTGTTTACTAGTCGCCTACTCAGTTTTTAGGACGGGTTAAAAAATAAGGCGTGCGGTTTTTACGTTCCGGCGGAATACGGAGCGTGATTCAGCGTATGTAACAGAATTACATGAATAGTGTTACATTTCAGCTTTGGTTGACAGTAATATTGGCAGGTTTTTGGCTGAATTGGGCTTCGAAAATGAAACACTTTCCCTAATAGTGTTTCGTGCCTTCCTCCTAGGTTCTTAAAGCTGTCTGAACCGTTCCCATTTGGTGAAGATCCACTTGGGTTACTTGACCTGTTTCGCTCCTAGTGAACTTCAATTGAGCATCCACGAATTCGAAAAAGAATTCGGATTCGGATTCTGGGTATACTGGTAGGGGGGGGTGTCCTGTCACATTTGCATGAAGTTCTTCTCCGACTAATTCTACATGAAAAGAAATCTCGGGCGTTAACCGATACTCACCGACGTATTTCTTTAAAAGAGACGTAGCCACTTGAATGGCCCTTCTCCTTTTTGCCAAGGGATACTGCCTCTCCAGAAGATGAAGACCAATATCGTCTATAAAGCTCACTGAGTTGGATAGAACAACAACTCCCGTTTGAGCATCTTCACGAAAGCCTACAAAGCTATGGAATCCATTGGTTCCACCATTGTGCCAGTAAATGGGAGCTTTAAATTTATCGTCTTTTACCCAGCTAAACCCAGCCACATCATCATAACCGTTCTCAAAAGTGCGAGTTAATGACAGAGCATTACCGAGCGGAGAGGAATCAGATACAAGATTTGCAGAAACAAATCTCAGCATGTCATTGGTCGATGATCTAATAGATCCCGCGCTTTCAAAGCTTGAAAATTGACATGGAGGAACGGCTTCCATCGCTTGGCCGTGTCCAACAGCTAAGTGACTTTTTAGATCGGGTTCAAGTTGGGCACTCGTGCGGTTCATCTTTAGTGGCTCGCATATTCTTGATTGGATCAAGGTAGCATAGCTGAGACCTGTTCTTCGTTCGAGCAGGTATCCTAATAACGCGTAACCGATATTCGAATACTCATAGGTTTCTCCAATAGGACGCTCTAGCTGGTATTCGGAAAGAAATTCGTATAAATCAGTATGAGAGTAGTTCGCCAATGGTTGAGTTGGCTCTTTGGGGTCTAGGTTGCTAGGCATGCGAGGAAGTCCGGACCGATGGGAAACCAAACTCAGGATGTCGATTTCCTTTCCTTCGTAGGATGGCACTCTTACGTCGTCAGGAAGAAATGATGATATTGTATCTGATAGCTTTATCTCACCTTTTAGGTGCATATCCGCCACCAGTACCGCCGTGAATACCTTGGAGACGGAACCTATTTCGAAAATCGTATCACCGTTTACGGGTTGATTAGATTCTTTCTTTAGATTGCCATGACTTATTATCCGCGTTTCAGAACCCGCAATTAGGCCAACTACCATTCCTACGCTCTGCTTAGCTCTGTCTATCCTGCCCGTTAATATCGCGTTGATTTCTTCGGTGGAAATTGGACTGTCACTGCGGCTCGTCATGAGGGGTAGTAGAGCGTTAATAGTCCAGAATCAGCAGTCAAACACCATCTACATGCAACACTTTGGGCAATAGTGTTACCTGTTTCCGGATGAACTACGCCAATTTAGGGTGGCAGACCTAAACTCGTTCGGCTTCGGTTCTTCGTGCGGCGAAGTTGCCGCTCAATATGCCCGCGAGAAACAGCTGTAGGGCATGGTAAATCATCAGTGGCAAGATAATGAGGCTTTCTTGAAGGTCTCCGACTTGGCTGGCGAATATGACCGAGGCCATAGGCACGCCCGCGGCGAGAGTCTTTTGGGAACCGCAGAAGAATGCGGCGATTCGTTGTCCGTAGTCGGTCGAGCTCAACGGGGAGGTGATCCAGACGAGCGCGGATAGGATAGCGAGAAACAAGGTGGCGACAAGCGAGGCCACAACGATAGAGGTCAGCCCGAAACCGCTCCAGACATTGTCTAGGAAACTGTCGCAAAACGCGGCGTAGATGATGAATAGAATGAAGCCGTTGGTGAGGCGTTTAATCAAACGGCTCGCTGCGAAGGGCTGCAGTATTTTCAATTGCCTGAGGATTTGTCCCATCGAAATGGGAAGCAGAATGTAGAGTGCGATTTTAGTGATAAGCGAACCAATTGGAGGGAAGGCCGTGTTCGTGCTGGAGAAGAGGACCAGACACCAAAGGGGTGTTGCCAGAACGCCGATCAAGTTGGAAAGCGTCGCGCTGAAAAGCGCGGCCCCTGCATCACCATTGCTTTTGGCGGTGAAGACGGTGGATGAAAGGATTGTGGTAGGAAGTGCGGACAAAAACAGAAGCCCCGATCGGATGTTCGAGGGAATCCAGGGGTCGCAAACGAGGACGATTGCGATCATCAAAAGCGGAGAGATTAGGAAGATCCAGCTTTGGCAAAAAACGTGTAACCGAATATTAACTACGCTAGAAATCAGTTTTTTCGAATCTAGAGTTAAGCCCTGGAGGAGGAAAATGAGGGCGATCGCGATCTTGGTTGTGACCTCCGCTTTGAGAATGCCGCCCGTTGCGCCGTAACGGGGAAAGTAAGCCGAGAGGATGACCATGAGGATGAGGCCAAGGGTAAATCCTTGGCTTTTGAGACGGTTCCTCATCGTTTAGACTCGCATAGGTGCTGGTCGGGTTTCGTTAAAGGAATTTGCAGTTCCTACCGAAGCGGGGCGATCAGCTGAAAGTTGATCGATATGAGATCGTTGACGACATGCTTGCCTAAGGCTTCGTAGATTTTCCCAGAACCGTATTTCGAATTCCAGAGAACTCGATCGATGTCGAAGCTTGCCTGTAGGGCGACGACTTCATCGTTCTTGCCCAGAGTA
>JAUHWE010000316.1 GCA_030424825.1 Verrucomicrobiia bacterium | reverse complement strand
CCCTCCCGCTCCATCCCATCCTCGTCAAACCCACCCGTTTTGGCAGGACCCGCTCGCATTCGATCGAGCTCCAGGAATACTCAGGGCGCATGTCCCTCCCTTTGGGAAATATGGGAGAGTCGCCCATCGATTTCGAGAAACGGATCTTTGAAAACGATGTCGCTTATGTCCGCTTCAATTTATGGGTGCCTAGCCTGATGGAGGAGATCCGGACATTCATCAAATCGATCGACGAAAGCGTGAAAGGACTGATTGTCGATATTCGCGGGAATCCGGGCGGTATCGGGCTTATGGCGACAGGACTTGCGGGAATGTTGGTGGACGAAGAGTATCAAATGGGAACGATGCGATTGCGGAAAGGTCATTTGAACTACAATGTATACCCGCAAAAGGGCGCGTTCTTGGGACCCTTGGCAATCTTGGTCGACAACAATTCGATTTCAACGAGCGAAATATTCACTGCTGACATGAAGGAAACCGGGCGCGGTCGAATCTTTGGAGCCCGGACCCCGGGGGCGGCGCTGCCCTCAGTGTTTAAGAGATTGCCCAATCGCTACTTTCTTCAAATGGCGATTGCGGATTATGTAACGAACAAGGGTACTCGTATTGAGCGTTCCGGGGTGGATCCGGACGTGAAAGTCCACTTGTCCCCCGCCCGCTTGCGAGAGGGTGGTGACAATGTGATCGAATCGGCCCAAAAATGGATCTTGCGGAAAAACTGATTTCGCGTGATAACGCGGTCTAGATGAGGGAGCTATTTCGTTTTTCAGCTATTTGTTTTCTTTCGGTCGCTTCAGTATCCTCTGGATCCCAAGCGTTCGCGGAGATTGAGGCGGCGGCACTAAGGATATTTGAAAACTACGCAGCTGCGCTGGGGGGTGAGCAAGCCTATGATTCGATCGATACGGCTCTGATGCACATGACAATTGAGATGCCTTCGATTGGAATGAGCATGGAGCGGGAGGTCTCCTTTAAACAGCCTAATAAAATCTATGCGGTAATGGAGATCCAGGGAATCGGGCAGATGAAACAGGGCTACGATGGGGATAAAGGATGGTCGGTCGATCCGGTGCAAGGAAGCCGCGAGCTAGTGGGTGCTGAACTGGAAAAACTGCTGTCTGACACTGATTTCAAGGAAGGGTTGAAGCTGGCGGAAAAATATGAGTCCGCCAAGATGGCGGGCAGGGACGGAGAGGGCCTTCTGATCGTACAATGTATTACGGTTGATGGGTCTCACCCAGAAACGCTGTATTTTGATGAAGGGACAGGACTCTTGCAAAAAATGGACACCATCGAAGATATGGGTGAGCAAGGTGAGGTGCCCGTTTCGGCTCGTGTAATTTCTTACGAAAAAATGGGCGACCTATTAATGCCGGTTCATTTTGATGCCAAAATGATGGGGATGAGTATGGTTATGAAAGTCACCCGTTTTGAACCTAATGTGCCAGTGGATGAAGCGCTGTTTAGCATGCCGGAATAGTTTTTGGGCTCTTTAGGTTTTCTCGACTTAAACACTGGATACACGTAAATTAAAAATATAAACTAAGTTCTAACCTGTTTTGAATATTATGAAAACTGTTCTATCTTTACTTGTCTTATCATTAATTGCGTCACCGCTTATCGCTGTTGACGGCCTTCCAAAGACTCCTTCGCCAAAGGGTGCGAAAGTGTACATCATTTCTCCAAAGGATGGAGCGACGGTGAAGTCTCCGGTACGGGTACGCTTTGGACTCGTCGGTATGGGGGTTGCTCCTGCCGGTGTTGATATACCGGATACGGGACATCATCACCTGATTATTGATTTGGACAAATTGCCAAATATGGATTTACCCTTGCCAGCTACCGACAATGTGAAGCATTTCGGTAAAGGCCAAACGGAGGCGAAAATTGAACTTTCTCCCGGAAAGCACACCCTACAGTTGGTATTGGGCGACAAAATACACCTTCCTCATTCCCCGGCTGTGATTTCTAAGAAAATCACCATTACAGTCGAGTAGCGGTTTTTCAAAAGGGTTGTCGCTTGAGGCGTTTCAGGAGCTGGAGAAAAGTGGTTGGTCCATCAATGTCCTGTGCGGTCTGCCCTGCGGATCCCGATAGATTGAATTACCGGGATTTGTCGTCAGCAGATAGCGGGATAAGGCCGTTCCTGTTGGCGACAGGTCTGCAAAACCTATAATCAGGAGGCTTGAGTTTCATTTAGAAACGGTCTAGCGGTACCCATTCTTTGGGGAGATGGGCTCATCAGCTCCGATTCCTTAACCAATTTATCTAATCGATTTCCATGACAGTAAAAAAAGTTGGCATTCTAACCGCAGGCGGCTTGGCCCCTTGTTTATCTTCCGCTATTGGCGGTCTCATACAGCGCTACACGGAGATTGCGCCGGAAGTTGAGATTATTTGCTACAAGAACGGGTACTGGGGGCTTCTCAAAGGGCTCAGCTACAAAGTGTCCCCCGAAATACGTAAGAATGCAGGGATTCTCCACCTCTACGGAGGCAGCCCAATTGGCAATTCTCGGGTTAAGCTCACTAATGTCGCCGACTGCGTTAAGCGCGGCCTCGTCAAAGAAGGACAGGATCCACAACAAGTGGCTGCCGATCAGCTGGTTAAGGATGGTGTCGATGTGCTGCATACGATCGGTGGCGATGATACCAACACGGCGGCTGCCGATCTCGCGGCTTACTTGGCCAAGAACGACTACGAGCTGAGGGTCATCGGCATGCCGAAGACCATCGACAACGACGTTTATCCCATTCGTCAGACCTTGGGGGCCTGGACTGCAGCCGAGCATGCAGCGAATCATTTTTCCAACGTGGTTGCGGAACATAATTCGAATTCCCGCATGCTGATCATTCACGAAATAATGGGGCGCCATTGCGGGTGGCTCGCTGCAGCGACCGCGAAAGAGTATCATGACCGGCTAAAGCACAAGGAGTGGGTCCCTGAGATTGGTTTGAGCCGAGAGCGTCATGATGTACACGCGGTTTACCTGCCAGAACTCGAAGTCGATCTCGATGCGGAAGCGGAGCGCCTGACGAAGATCATGGACGAGCATGACAACGTGAATATTTTCCTAAGCGAAGGGGCAGGTGTCGATGCGATTGTTGCGGCCAAAGAAGCGGCGGGTGAAGAAATCGTTCGGGATGCCTTCGGTCATGTGCAGCTCGATTTTATTAATCCGGGCCAATATTTCGCCAAGCAGTTCGCGGAAAAAATCGATGCAGATAAAGTTCTCGTGCAGAAGAGCGGCTACTATTCTCGTGCCGCTGCGGCAAACCCGAAGGACTTGAATCTAATCAAAAGCTGCGTGGATACCGCTGTCGAATCTGCGTTTGCCGGGCTCAGCGGCGTTGTGGGACACGATGAGGATAACAATGGCATCATGCGGGCTTGTGAATTTGAGCGGATCAAAGGTGGAAAGCCGTTCAATACGGAAGAGCCTTGGTTCGAGGAATTACTTGAGGAGATCGGACAATCGAAGGGGGCTTTAGCACCGGTGCATTAACCCGCCACTGAAGCAGAAAGGTCAGGATACAATATTCAATTTAGTCCGTAGGAGCGGTTTTGCATCGCGATCCTCTGTTGGTATTGGGGCCGCTCCAACATCAACAATTGGAACCCGACGGATTTTCAGTTTCGTTCCTAAATTCCGTATTCTGGAACGGTCGCTTTCTCGACTTCCTCGATAGTCGTTAGGCCGAGGATGGCTTTTTTGAGGGCGTCAACTCGCAAGGACATACACCCAATTTCCCGGGCTGCCTGTTGCAATTTGTCTAGCGGGTCACAGTTGGAGATCATGCTCCGCATCTCTTCAGATATTTCAAGAACCTCGTGAATGGCAACGCGTCCGGAGATGCCGGTCATGCGACAGGATTTGCATCCCCGCCCCCTGAACAGGGTAGCGTTCCTCGCTGTGCCGGGTTCAAAATACTTGTTGAGCACTTCTTCGTTGGGCGTATAGGACTCCTTGCAGCTTTCGCAAATCCGACCTACCAAGCGTTGTGACATAACTCCATTGATTGAAGGAGCTACCATGAAGGGATCTACACCAATCTCAGTCAGACGTAGAATCGCCTGAATGGCATTGTTGGTATGGAGTGTCGATAGCACCAAGTGACCCGTTAAAGCGGCCTCAGTGGCGATCTTGGCAGTTTCTGCATCACGGATTTCCCCCACCAGAATGATGTCCGGATCTTGACGCAGAGCCGAGCGAAGAATGGATTTGAAATCGCGGCCAGACTTGTGGTTGACCTCGAAATGGTTGACTCCAGGGAGTTGATACTCGACGGGATCCTCGATGGTCATGATGTTGCGATCACGATCATTTAAGTAGTCTAAAGCCGAATACAAAGTCGTTGTTTTTCCAGAACCAGTAGGTCCAGTGACGATATACAAGCCGTTTGGCTTAGAGACCGCATTGCGGAACCGTTTCAAGTTGCTCTTGGCAAGGAATAGCTGGTCGAATGTGGGTACGCCTTTTTGGCCGGCCTGTCCCAAAAGTCTGATTACAATCTTTTCGCCGTGGAGGCCGGGACAGGTAGATATCCGGAAATTCTGCTCAAACGCCGCAACCTCCATGGAGAATCGCCCATCCTGAGGGGTAAGGGCGTTGGCAATATCCATCTCAGCGAGAAACTTAATCCGGACAAGCATGGCATTCTTGACCTTTTCTGGAAGATGTACGATGTCTCGCAAATGCCCGTGGACTCGGAATCGGAGAAGACCGCTGCCTTTGTGAGACTCAAGGTGGATGTCACTCGCGCCTTGTTTAAACGCTGTGATGAACATGCGATTGGTTAGGTGAACCAACTCGCTTGATTCAACCATCTTAATGAGCTGCTCTCCATCCATCGCGCTCAGGTCACCACCGGCACTGAGCACTTCAAGTTCCTCTAGGGCACTGTCGAAAGATAGGTCGGTGTTGTAGTGTAGACCTATGGCCTGTTCAATGTCTTGAGGAAGTGCGAATACAGGGCTGACGCGGTATTGAAGGTAGCGTTCCAGAGATTCGACGACCTGTCGGTTCATCGGATCTTCCATCGCAAGGGTTATGTACCCATTGAACTCATACAGAGGGATGGCCTTGACGCGCTTAGCCATTTCGAGAGGAAGCGTCTGCTCACCGTCACAAGAGATGTTGATCGACATAGGGTCGACAAAGGTGGAACCTATCGCCCGTGCCCACAGTTCACCGGCGACATCGCTCCTCAAATAACCCTTGTCGACGATCTCAAGTAGAAGGCTGCTATGGTTGTCCTTGTACTTGTTGGCCATCGCGCTAAGCGTCTCCGGCTCGATTTTCTCCGTCGCTTCGACGAGTGCGAGGAATTTTTCTGACTTAATTTCTCTCATCGTCTTTGTTTAACTGGAAGATCTTAGCGATTGACTCTTGATCAATTAGCTCACGGGTCGAGAGTGACGCATCGAATTCTGATTGCGCTTCCCGACGCATCTGAGCGTAGTCATATTTAATAATATGCTCGTCCAGACTGGTAATCCGTCTCTCTGATTTTGGGGGATTGGATGTATCCATTATTTAAGGTTTTTTGGCTATTATTCCAATGGAATCGATCGCGTCTTTCAATCGGGCTCGAATTTCGTCCGGAGTTTGAGTTTTGAGAATGTAGAAAGAGGCCCCAGTTCTGCTGCACTGGTCAACCGAGTCGCGAGTAGAGACGGCGGTCATCATAACCACTTTGGTATCCGGATTGATCTTCTTAATTTGCTTAAGAGCATCGAGCCCGTTCATGACATTCATATTGATGTCGAGGAGGACGAGGTCTGGCTCGTACTCCTTGTAGGCATCTATAGCGTCCATCCCATTTTGCATTAGATAGACTTTCTTGATGCCGAGATCCATGAGCAGTAGCTTCATGAATGTGCGCATATGCGCTTCGTCATCCGCGATAAGGGCTGTTATTTCTCTATCCATTGTTAATTGATCGGTTAAAGGTTACGTTGAATCGAGCTCC